>NZ_JANQDF010000035.1:0-32737 GCF_029891675.1 Anabaenopsis tanganyikae CS-531 | reverse complement strand
TTAATGGTAGTTTGAATATTTTACGTAAAGTAGTCCCGACAGCATTTAGTCTAGGGATAGAGGGCGTTGTAGTTCGCCCTGTCGGGCTTATTCCCGACAAACGAAAGGCATGAGATATTTGTCTATGTTTTTTGGAACTATGTGTAGATGCAGAAATAACTATCTTGAGGAAAAAATATATATGACAAACTACCAAGAAACCCTCATCAGTGATGAACTCAACCCAGAGACGGTGACTATTAACCACATAGAAGTCATTGAAAATGTCATTGAATCTCTAGAACAAGATGATAGCGCTATGGTTAGTCACCCGTCAGGAGGAGGTTATCTCTGGAAATTTAGGTACGGGACTGTGGACGTATTTGTCCAATTGAATGGACAAAACGACGATGATACTATCACGGTTTGGTCGGCGGTGCTTAAGTTACCTGCTCGGGATGAGGCTAAGTTAATGCGTCATCTTTTGGAAATGAACTGCTCTAGCACTTTAGAAGCCCGTTTTGGTATTGTTGAAAGTCAGGTAGTGGTGATATCAACACGCACTCTGGAAGATTTATCTCCTGCGGAGGTCTCACGGTTGATTACCATTGTGGCAACTATTGCTGATGAGAATGATGAAGTTTTGCAATCTGAGTATGGTTCTGCCTAGGATTGTCTGTTATAGCAGCTTACTTATGTAAGGCGGGTAGTATACCCACTCCACAGGATTTACCCAGGATTTTTTCGGGTTTTGGCTGCGAGTCCTGGGATTTTCGTGATAAATTGTCTTTTTTGCAACTCTCTAAATATCAGTGTTGAACCCAATTGAAAACTTGCATAGTCCGCAGGTGTGGCGACTAATTCCTTGGTTAGAAGCTGCGGGGGATGTGCAGATGGCTATTGACAGATGGTTGTTAGAACAGCATAAATCTGGAGACCATCCCCCAACTCTGCGATTTTACACCTGGTCGCCACCTGCTATTTCTCTGGGCTATCACCAACGCCAATACCCGGAATTGTGGCAGAATTTGATTTGGCGAGGACAGCAGTTAGACTTGGTGCGCCGTCCTACTGGTGGTAGGGCTGTGTTACATCAAGGTGATTTAACTTATACTGTGGTTACTTCGGGCATTACTGGTAATCGTCTACAGATATATGAGAAAATTTGTGAGTTTTTAATTCAAGGATGGCGATCGCTTGGTGTGGAATTGTCCTATGGTACTGCAGGGCGGGGCTATATCCACAACCCTAACTGTTTTGGTACGGCGACAAGTGCAGATTTACTGTTACCCAATGGTGCTAAACTGATTGGTAGCGCCCAAGTACAAAAAGGTGGGGTAATTCTCCAACATGGTTCAATGCCTTTACACCAGGATGCTCAATTGTTTACTCAGGTGTTTGGTACAGAACCTATCACTACTATAGAACTTCCTGGTAATTTGAGTCTAGATACAATTATCAGCGCCTTGATTACCGCCGCTTGTAATTGTTTTGCTATGGAGATACAAGTACAACCCCTTTCTCTGTCTGAATGGGGGGAAATTACCGCCAAAATTTAAACCCCAAGGCAGAATTTTATTGACTACCAATAAAACTGTGTTTACTATTATAGCATTTACCATGCTCGTGAGGTACAATTTTTTTTAGTTTGAGGGAACACCGGAACACCGGAACAGGGAATAGGGAACAGGGAATAGGGAATTGGTGTGTACTTCATGAGCCTGAAAAAGGCAAGATCATATTTTATCCCGAATCTGCAAGCAATTATTTATCACGAAAATGCCAACTAATATCATCATTCTCGTTGCTGCTGTAATTGTCGCCTTGATTATTTTCCGGGCATTGTTTAAAGTATTAAAAACATTTATTAGTAGTGCGATCGCTGTTTTTGTGATCATCGTGATTTTGAATACCTTTGGTTTTAGTCCCGACGACCTGATACAAGAAATCAACAAGCTTCCAGAACTTCTCAGCAACTTCTTTAATGGGGAAACTTGAAACAATACAGCAGAATTAAGGTAAATCACCTCTAAGAGGATGTTTGCAAAGTCATAATTAGTGTATCTAATATTATTTAACCCCACCCCCTTCCTTACAAGGGTAGGTTTTTAATATGATCTGTGAAGGCAAGACCACCGAAGACAAGGAAGGAAAGTGGACAAGGAAGATTTTATACGGACAATGGTCTTTTAAGGGGCTATTTTTCTTACCAAGAATACAGACTTTGTACTGGTTTTCTCCGGTGGTCACCTTGTCCACCTTGTCCACCAAGTCTTGTCCTTGTCAGGGGAGGGGATTGGATTTGATTGTTTCGGTTCCCCATTCCCCATTCCCCATTCCCCATTCCCTGTTCCCTGTTCCGGTGTTCCCCATTCCCTGTTCCCTAAAATAAAAATTACCTGTTTAATACTTGACAAACAACCTCTAATGTGTAATTGACTTAGCAATTGTTCCTAATTGCAACCCTGGGGGATAGCTACCATCTTCCTTAATACGCTGAACATCCTCATCAGTAAGGCGTAAATTTAATTTTTGCGCCAACTCCCGCACAATATCCCCCCGGTCAATCACACCCGCAACTGTACCAGCTGGCGAAAGCACGGTAATTCGCGGTAAATGCTCATTTTCCAGCTTGTTAATCACCTCAGCGAAAGAAGTCGATTCAGCTACGCAGGGGATTTCTGCTAAGGGATGCACTATAGTTTGTAGAGTGCGGTTTTCCCATTCACCTCTTTCTACCAGGCGTAAATCATCAATACTAACCATACCCTGATAACGCCCATCAGCTACAGCAAAGTAGATATTGGCGGCGTTAGTATCCAATAGGTAAGAATCAGCAAAATTACGTAAACTTTGACCCGCATCAACTACGCGGAAATCACGAGTCATCGCATCCCTGGCTAATAACTTCAGCAAAGTTTCTTGTAAGGTAGTTACACGGTCATAGCTGTTAGCATTACGCACAGCAAACCAACCAATTAAAGCAATCCATAAGCCAGTAATTAACTCGCTAGTCAAAAAGTCTACAACAAATCCCAAGGCGATCGCACTGTAACCTAAAATTTGCCCAGCCCTCGCAGCCCAGTGTACAGCTTGAAAGCGGTCTCCTGTCATTTGCCACACCGCAGCCTTCAATACTTGTCCGCCATCTAGAGGTAAACCGGGAATGAGGTTAAACAGGGCGACAACTAAATTAATTCTTGCCAAATCTGTAACCATAGCCGACACAGGGCTAGTTGCCGGTGTAATGTTAGTGGTTATACTAAACAGCAAAAATAGGGCAATACTTACCAAAGGCCCAGCGATGGCGACTTGAAACGCCTTAGCGGGGGTTTTTGATTCCTCTTCTATAGCCGCAATACCACCAAAGAGAAATAGAGTAATAGAATTAACTTTAATGCCTTGCGATCGCGCTGCCAAGCTGTGACCCAACTCATGTAATAATACTGAAGTAAACAGCAGTAGCGCCATGACTATCCCCGCACTCCAAGCGATGGTAGTACCCCATTGCTGGTAAGCCATACTAAAGTTAAGGGTAGCTAACCCTAAAACTATAAACCATAGTGGATCTAAAAATAGTGGGATGCCAAATAAAGAGCCAATTTTCCAACTTTGCATGATCTTGTCCTAGTTGAGTGTTCACTGATAACTGTCAACCGCCAGCAGTTAACCGTCAACATATTTGTGTGTGTGATGAGGGACAACCAGATACCTTACTTCTAGGTTGACATATAACTAACCCCCAGTACAAATGACTGAGGGTGGGGATTTCCGTCGTGTGATATCCGATTGACCTAGATTCCCAATACTTGGGGCTAATGTAGACAGAAACAAAATTAAATAATACCCAGATTAGTCAGTCCCAAAACCGCACCCACACCAATGATATGACCAGCACTCATAGCCGCCAAGAAGCAGCCAATACTAGGATTATTGAACAGTCCCGACAAAGGTAAAGGCATTTTATTACCCACCTGTGGGTAACTAATAGTGCGGGGAATAATTAAAAGACATAACAGACAACTGCCAATAATAATAGCAGTAGCAATCCAATTCGATGTAGTACCAGTGTTGGGAACCGTCACTTGAACTGTTAATAAGATTGATGAGATCATAGTTCTTTGTCAGGGATAAACAAGCTAATGTAGCTATACTGCTCCTGAAAAAGTTTCTCCATCCTCCCTCAAAGGTTAGGTTAGTATTTATAGCCTTTTTCAGGCTCATGAAGTACACACCAATTCCCTGTTCCCTGTTCCGGTGTTCCCTGTTCCCTCAAACTAAAAAAATTGTACCTCACGAGCATGGGAAATGCTATATCTTGTAGATAAAATTCATATGCGGGTAAAAATTTGCGGTATTACTCAACCACAACAGTCTGTAGCGATCGCTTCCCTAGGTGCAACCGCACTAGGATTTATATGTGTACCCACATCGCCCCGCTATGTTACCCCAGAGCAAATTCAGGCGGCGGTGGCGCAATTACCGGCAAATATTGACAAAATCGGGGTTTTTGCCAAGGCTAGCATTCCTGAAATTATCCAGATAGTCAAGAGTGCTGGATTGACTGGTGTACAGTTACACGCGGACGAAACCCCGGAGTTTTGCTGTATTTTACGTCAAAGTCTGCCCAATATCGAAATCATCAAAGCCTTTAGAATTCGCAGTTTAGAGAACCTCATGGCAACAGCCAACTATACAGACCATATAGACACAATACTACTAGATGCCTATCATCCCCAACAATTAGGAGGTACTGGACAAACTTTAGACTGGGAAATGTTAGAGAAATTTAGACCTAATTGTCCTTGGTTATTAGCTGGGGGACTAACCCCAGATAATATAGTAGCTGCATTAAGTCAAGTCAAACCCGATGGGATAGATTTATCTAGCGGTGTAGAAATTAAACCAGGAGATAAAGATTTAAACAAAGTGGCGCTGCTGTTTGAGATATTAGGGAGACCATTTTGATCACCCACCTGAGTTAAATAAATACCCAGTACTCAAGATTTTAGAGTTTAAAGAGCGCCAGCACTGGGCATGAGGGTTAATTCATCAATGACAGCTTGCTGTGGTAGTAAGGCTGTGTAGAGAATTGACTGAGCAACGATTTCTGGCGTTAACATTTTTGAACGGTCAAAATCCGACTGTACGGTGTCTGTATCCCACAATTCCGTATTCACAGCACCAGGGCAAATTGCAGTGACCCGAATCCCATGGCTGCGTTCTTCTTGTGCTAGGGTTTGACTCAAGGCCAGTAAGCCCGCTTTACTGACGCTATAAGCTCCCCAACCCGGAAAAGCTTGCTTTCCGGCAATGGAGGCGACGTTAATAATCATACCTTGTTTTGCTTGTCTCATTCCCGGCAAGATAGCCATACAGCATTCAAATACGCTGGTGAGGTTCAAGTTAATGACTTGCTGCCAATCTTTTAGGGGGGTTTCACTTAAGTTTGCTGTGTATGCTATACCGGCATTGTTGACTAAGATATCTATGCCGCCAAAATCAAGGGCGATGTCTTGAATTGCTGCTTTTACTTGAGAGACATTAGCCAAATCCACAGGGTAAGCCTTGGCTGCTACTCCTGTATCCCTAGCTGCTGCGGCTACTATCTCCAACTTGTCTAAAGAACGGCTGACTAAAGCGACATCAATTCCCGCTTTGGCAAAGGCTAATGCCGTTGCTTTGCCAATTCCACTACTAGCCCCAGTAATTAGGGCGCGTCGTTTTTCCCAACTCATGCTTTCTCCAAATTTTTGCGCAACTAATTATGGAAATTTTGGGGCTTGTTAAAGTAATTTTCAGCAAGCAATTTTTAGTAAATGATCAGTGATTACTAAAGAACAGACAAACCACCCGCTAAATCCAGTTGATTTGCTAAAAATACAAAAAACCTATGGCTGTTGAAATTTTTAACCATCTTTGGGTAGCCATAGGTATTATAGCATTGCCGATGAGCAATGGGGTGATTTTCTGGTGGTATCAGTGGATAGATTCAGTAAAAACACCAATTTTGCGAAATTTTTCATAGCGCAGTTGCCGGCGCTCTTGAGATGTTAAGCGGTTGAGTTCTTCCAAGTTGTCTAATAAGCTTTGCTTAAGAGTTCTGGCCGCTTCTAGGGGATCGGAATGAGCGCCACCAATGGGTTCAGGTAATATCTCGTCAATGATACCCAAGTTTTTTAGGTCGTGGGAAATGATTTTTAAAGCCACAGCTGCTTGGGGGGATTTGCTGGCATCTTTCCACAAAATCGCCGCGCAGGCTTCCGGGGTGGCAACGGTATAAACGGCGTGTTCAAACATCATCAGGCGATCGCCCACACCAATACCTAAAGCGCCACCAGATCCACCTTCGCCGATGACTGTGCAGATAATGGGCACATCAAAACAAAACATTTCCCGTAAATTATAGGCGATGGCTTCTCCTTGACCTTGATGTTCAGCTTCTATACCCGCCCAAGCCCCTGGGGTGTCGATGAAAGTTATAATCGGCATCCCAAACTTGTGAGCGTGTTCCATCAAGCGCAGGGCTTTCCGGTAACCACCGGGGGAAGCCATACCGAAATTCCGGGCGACATTATCCTTGGTGTCGCGGCCTTTTTGATGACCTAACATCACCACTGGCTGCCCGCCCAAACGACCTACACCACCAACTAAAGCCGGATCGTCGCCACCGCAGCGATCGCCGTGTAACTCCATCCACTCATCACTGATGGACTGGATATAGTCAAGTGTACTAGGGCGACGAGGATGACGAGCAACTTGCAGACGTTGGGAAGGCGATAAATTACTAAAAATTTCTTCCCGTAGTTGCATAGCCCGTGTTTCTAATTTGCGAATTTCACCAGAAACATCAACGCCATTTTCTGCTGCCAGTTGCCGAATCTGATCAATTCGGTTTGCCAGTTCTGCTAGTGGCTTTTCAAAATCTAACAGTAGTGGTTTGCGCTCGGTAGTTGGCATCTTACAAATTCAGAGTTTTGAGTGTTAATTTTCCCCGTCCTTCAGGGCGGGGCATAGGGTGGGGATGTTGGGGCTGACTATAGGCATTTCCAGTCACTAGTTAAGCACTAATGACTCAACTAGCAGTGGTCTAAACCCGTGTTTTATAGATGCTTGACCAATCTGCTCCATTTTGTCTACGGTAATCTGATTGCGCCCCCAAGAAAAGTTCGTGTACAACTTCTCAAATTCAAGCAGCATTGATTCAGCAAAGCAAGCGAACAACTGGCGTGTGGGAACATCCATATTGACTATTTTCATAATTTTCCAGTCAATATCGAGAGAATGTTCCACGATGCCACCGTTTAGCACATGAACCCCACTCTGCTGAATTTTAGTAGCTAAATTTTTCGGATAGCCACCGTCAATCAGCAAACAAGGCTGCTTCAAGACTTGAAAATCAATTTCCAGACCTTTGGGCATACTGGCGACCCAAACGACGATATCAGCTTGGGGGAGTGCTTCATCTAAACCCATAATTTTCCCCCTTCCCAATTCGGCTTGTAACTCTGTTAGACGTTCATGGTTACGGGCGATGAGCAAAAGTTCTTTGACATCTGTTCTGATATTAAGCCAGCGTGTCACTGCACTGCCAATATCTCCAGTAGCGCCACATATAGCAACAGTCGCTTTCGACAAATCAATTCCTATTTGTTTTGACGCTTGTTCCACCTGGCGACAAATGACGTAGGCTGTGTGAGTATTCCCGGTGGTGAAGCGTTCAAACTCTAGTTTGATGTTGCGGACTTGCCTAAATTGCTCCAATTTAAAGTTTTCAAAAATAATTGAGGAAAATCCCCCCAAGGCAGTAATATTTATGCCATGCTTTTGAGCATGAGCCATGGCGTTGAGAATTTTGCGTGTTGCTGCCTTTATGCGCCGATTGGCTAGCATTTCCGGCAAAAAACAAGATTCTACATACCGTCCTTGGATTGTCTGCCCAGTTACACTGGTAACCGTGATTTCATCGACAATTTGGGGCGGGGCGCTGCACCAAAAATCTAACCCTTGATCGGCATATTCTGGGTAACCCAATTCTTGGGCTACCGCTTGGGCGTGTTCTAAACTAGTCAAATGTCCAATTAGACCAAACATGTATTGATGTATTAGGCGTATGCTTTGTCGAAAGCGTTGAATAAGTGGGGAAGAACTAAATACCAAGCAATTAGTAATATTGCCTTTTTCTTTTTTGCTTCGGAAACCCTAGGCCAACGGAAATACCGGGGAAAAGTAATTCTTCATTAAGAAAATCTTAATGTATTCTGGTTTCTTGATATCACTTTCACAAGGATGACACAAAGCGTAAGATGCATCACGGATAAAACTAGGCAGTGCTAAATTCCGGTAAGTATTTTAAATTCCGTATTTTGCCTGCCCCTAGGCACTTATTAAGCGGCTGTGAGTCCATAGGCAGACATCCGCATAATGTCCCTCGTCGTGAATCCAATGTTACTCAATGCTTCACCGTATTGAATCATGAAGTCTTCTACTAAAGCTTCTTTTTCCATGGCCAAGACGTGGGCATCATCTTCTACCTGGTTGAGCATTTTCCAAACAATGGGTAGGTTTTGGCGGTTGGCTGCTTCTAATTCAGCTTTCGATTCTGTAAAGTTTTCTTTCAACCACACCTCTCCAAAGTTGAGGTGACTATACTCATCTTTGACTACTCCCTCAGTGATTTTACGGGCAAAGTCATCGGCAACGGGAATGTAAATGTTATATGCTGCGATCGCAAAGCATTCAATAATCAAAGACTGAATCAGCAAGCAAGTCACCACTTTACCCTCAGCTGCGGCTGTTTGGAAATTGGCGTGGAGTTGAGCGAAGAACTCCTGAGCAAACTCCATATTTGGTGTAACTTTTAGATTACGCCCACAAGCCTCAAAACCCTTTTTGTGGCGATTTTCCATTTTAGATAAACGAATGAGTTCATCTTTACAGTCTGGGAGCATTTGAGCCAATGTGATGTAATTTTCATAAGCTTCTTGTTCCCCCTCAATGACAATAGCATTGATGCGACTGTAAGCATCTTTGTATTCTTCACTGTGGAAATCAATTTCTAACTCGGCTGTAAGTTGTTGCATGGTGTGTTTACTCCGGTAAACTTGAATCATTTGATACAAAAATTTGATTGTCCCTGATAGATTTAGGGTAATCATCACTATGGTTTAATTTAACTTAACAAGTCACTATGTTATAGATTAACTCTTGCTGGGGACGATGCTCTAGTAGTAGAAAACAAAGCTTGGATGCACAACTCATGCCTAAACCTTGGAATCTAAAATCTGGCAATTTTTTGCGCCTAGGAGTGCTGCTATTGGGGGCATTTATTGTCCTATTCCCCTTGCTAGTGGTCTTCCTCACCTCTTTTGCACCTCCGGGAGCTACTGTAGAAATTTCAGCCAAAACTAACTGGTCTTTAGCTAATTACCGCGATGCCTGGCAGCGGGGTCAATTTTTACTAGCGTTTGCTAATTCTACCTTAGTGGCGATCGCTGTGACAGCCTTTCAAATGGTCACTTCTGCCTTAGCGGGTTACGCCTTGGCCAGATTGAAATTTCGTGGTAAACAAGCGCTGTTAGTGGTTGTTTTGGCCACTTTAGTAATTCCCTTCCAATTACTGGTGATTCCCATCTTCTTAGTTTTAAAGTGGGGACACCTGATTAATACTTATGGGGCGCTGATTTTACCAACTGCTGTCAATGGCTTTGGGATTTTCCTATTACGTCAGTATTTCCAAACAATTCCCGTAGAGTTGGAAGAAGCAGCAAGCATAGACGGAGCGAACCGACTGCAAATTTTATGGCGAGTCATGTTACCTTTAGCCCGTCCAGCCTTAGTCACACTGTTTCTGTTTACCTTTATTGCCGAATGGAACGATTTGTTTAAACCGTTGGTATTTACAACCAGACCGGAATTGAGAACAGTGCAATTAGCCTTAGCAGAGTTTCAAGAACAATTCACAAATAATTGGCCTTTGATGATGGCGGCGGTGACTATAGCCACCGTACCGGTAATAGTCTTATTCCTCATCGGCCAGCGTCAGTTTATTCGTGGTATAGCCGCCACAGGGATTAAGAATTGAGTATGGGCTAATTCGTTTCCTGGATTTGTACGCGGATGGTGTGTTGAGTAGCACCACTGAGCTGTAGTTCCATGACTTCACCACCCAGAGGTTCGATGCAAGTCAGGAGCGATCGCAACTGGGGTGTACTAGCACCAGTATCTACATAGAGCCGGTCTGCTAAGTTAGCGATGCGCTTCCAATTCATGTACAACTTGGCAATTGTTTGTTCTATTTGTGATGCTTGATTAACCAAGTCCGCAGCTAGACTCAAACAGCCGATTCTTTGGGCTTCTTCCAGGGCGGTTTCAATGTCAATATCTGCCTGGGTAAGTGCTTGGACTTGGGCGGCTCCCTTGAGATATTTAGCCAGGTGACGGGCTTCTGAAGTTACCTGCTTGAGAGTATCGACATCTGGGTTAGTCGCAATTTCTGCTTGAATCACCCGTTGGTGTGATTCTGGTAGTTTTTCCATTTCCTTCACCAGGGGGGCAATGTAGCGGGCGGGAAGGGAGTTTTCCGCGGCTTTTACCTTCACTGGTTCTGGTAGTAATTCTGAAGACATGGCGGTCCATTCATCGGTGAGTTGGCGCACTTCTCGCCTGGTGATCTGGTCACCTTTTTGCGCCGCTTCACTTACCATCTGCTGAACTTCTGGGACAGCCTTAGAGGTTTCGATAAATGCCCTTTTGCTAAAGTTATTCACCGATTTAGGGTCTAATTTTCCTTCTTCGAGGAGAGTATCAGCACTGTTAGCCAGCTGAATCCAGGCGTATGCTTGACTTTTGCTAATTTCCCGTTCTTTGAGCCATTTGAGAAATCCCGTACCCCGTCCGTCGCCTCCTCTTTTCTCTCGATCGCGGATAGCCCTTAAAATTCGCCCCCGCCAGATTTCTGTTTGCAGGTCAAAGCGATCGCATACCTGCCAAGCTACATCTAGCTGTTGTTGAAATTCTGAGTCTAATATTTCTTCATCTTCTGGGTCTGGTAGTTCAAAGCTGAGGTCGGCTGGTTGTTGCAAAGCCGCTGCTAGGTCGTCGATATATTCGGTATTTTGCACAGTTGATAGGTAACTAGTGGATGCGATAGCGAAGCGCTGCTGCAAGCATATCGGCTTAATTATTACACACTTTTTGAAACTCCCCACAATACCTTGAATACACAAGGGCACTGAGGAAGTTTACCCACGCTACTCACTCAGGACGGGGAGGAGCGGGGAACAATGTTCATTCAAACTAGACTGGATTACCAGATTTAGCGGTAATTTTCTGCAATAGATGACTAATTTTTTCAGCCCTTTGGGGTTGACGCTGTTTTTGCAATAAGGCTTGTGCTTGTTGTAAATTGATTGTGGCTGACTCTAGCTGATTTGCATCCATGAAAACATTTGCTAAACGCAAATAGGCATCTGGATTTTTAGGACTGCGGCGAATCACTTCTTGATATAATTCTGTTGCTTGTTTGACATTGCCTTGCTCCTTGAAAATATCTCCCAAGAGTAAGCGCACGACATCATTAGTGGAGTTGAGAGAAATTACCCGCACAAAAGCTGCTTTTGCACCCTCATAGTCTTTTTGTTGATAAAGATTTACCCCTTTTTGGAAAGCGTTGGAGGTAATTAAGGTTTTCCAAGAGAAATAACCCAGAATGAGGATAGCGACAATAACTGAGGTTACGGCCAGAATATCAGGTATTTTTAAAGTTTCTAGCATAATTTTACCCTAAAAGACAGGCAAGAGGGAACATGATATATTCGAGGTAAAAAAGTTTCCAGATAAATTGGTAGAATTGCGCGATCGCAGTTTTGTCTTGTAAGTCTACGGCTAAACTTCGCATCCACATCCCCGCCAGGACTACTAGATGACTAACCACCAAAAATACTGGGTTAATGGCGGTAAAACCCATTACACCAACTAGAGTGACACCCAAATAGCAAAAAGTTAGCACCCATAGGGCCAAATTAAATACTGCTTGTGGGCCGAGTGCGATGGTGAAAGTATTGATATTGTAAAGGCGATCGCCTTCTATATCAGGGATATCTTTAAAGATAGCGATGGCAAAGGTAAACACCAAGATAAAGATTGTCAGCACCCAAACCGCCAAGGGAATTCCTGGTTTTTGTTCTAATGCTGCATTAAAATGCAAAAATAGCCCCAAATTCACAATAGTTCCCCGCACTGAAAAAATACACAGTGCGGCCCAGAAGGGAAATCGCTTTAGGCGAATGGGTGGTAAAGAATAAGCCGTACCAATTACCAAACTCACAGCCACCATCCCCAAGAGAAAAGGCCCAGTTAGCCCAGCTACAACTAGGGCTAAAATACCCATAACTATGACAATTAACTGACCTTGCTGGCGAGAAAATTCCCCGGATGCTAGGGGTAAATGAGGTTTATTAATCTTGTCAATTTCCACATCTTGGAGTTGATTCAAACCCACAATATAAACATTGCCACATAAACAGGCAATCCACGCACCCAGAACAGAAATGAGTTGCACAAGGGAAAAACCCACAGAGGAGATAGCAACCGCAATCAAATACAAGCCCCACACACTCAAACTTGTACCAATAATTGTGTGTGGGCGGGAAAACTTCCAAAAGGCATAAGCCCAGTTCTTGGAAAAATTAGCAGCATTGGGAGAAATTTGACTCATGAAAGTTATAGATAAAGGAATGGTAAATGAGAATTTTCCCCCTACTTGTTACCGGATAACAACCCAAAGCGAATCAAGCCACGCTGATAACCATCACGCATTAATCCCAGTGATAATGCGCCTTGAATAGTTGTCCAACCAGAAGTAAGTAAGCCAAAAATCGCCTGGGGGGTGAAGGCCGAATCAATGACAATATTCCAAAATGGAGCCACGGCTGTTGACCAATCAGCAGTGCGAAGATGGTTTAATGGTAGTTGACGGGCGATCGCCTCATATTCCGGTAAGGAAATCACGTAAGGTAGACAATAGACGCGATAAATATCTTGTAAATGCTTTTGTTCATCTGCTGTCAATGGTGCATTCTGGGTGGGACGATGACACCAGGTGACTAGAATCAGCTTACCACCTGGTTTCAAGACTCGATAGCACTCTTGCAAAAACTTAGTTTTATCCGGCATATGTTCGCCACTTTCTAGTGACCATACTAAGTCAAAGGAATCATCAGGAAAAGGCATTGCTTGCGCGTCTGCGACTTGAAATTGAGTCCTACCACTCAAACCGGCATCTTGGGCGCGTTCCTTGGCTCTAGCGGCTTGTACGGGACTCAAAGTAATTCCTGTGGCTTGGGCATTAAACTTACCTGCCAAGTAAAGAGAACTACCGCCAATACCACAACCCACATCGAGAATATTTTCTGCGGTCTGCACCCCAGACCAGTTGAGGACTTCTTCGATTAAATCAATTTGAGCCTGTCGGCGGTTTTTCTGTTGTTCCTGACCATCTACACCGTAGTAGCCATGGTGCATATGTTCGCCCCAAATCTGTTCCCACAGACCAGAGGAAGCATCATAAAATTGCTGTATTTTTTGGTAAAGAGTTTCACTCATGATGAAAGCAGTGTTAAAACAATGCCGAATTTAAATAAACATACTCGTAGGCTACCATGTGTGTTTTTATTTGAATAATAGTGTTTTTTCTTCCAGGGCTGTTAACAGAGTCTATGGTTTCTAGAAGAATTTGTAAGTATTTATCTGTTTATGACCGTTTCTCGCACAGTTTGCTTGGGATTTTTAGCTGTCATCACCGTGGGGACTATCCTGCTGATGATGCCTTTTTCTACTAGCAGTGGTAGTTGGAATGACCCGATTGTGGCGCTATTTACTGCCACTTCCGCCGTTTGCGTCACTGGCTTGGCTGTAGTTGATACTGGTACAGATTTTTCTTTTTGGGGTCAGTTGTGTATTCTGCTGTTGGCTCAAATTGGTGGGTTGGGGTATATGACAACCACCACCTTTCTAATTATGCTGGTGGGGCGGAAATTTAACCTGCGGCAAAAAATCGCCATCCAACGAACTTTAGACCGACCGGGAATGAGTGGTAGCGCCCAAGTTATCCGGTCAATTATTGCCACAACTATGATTTTTGAAATTACAGGTATTTTCTTACTTGTACCGGCGTTTGTTCCTGATTATGGCTGGGGTACAGGAATTTGGCTGGCTATTTTTCATAGTATTTCGGCTTGGAATAATGCCGGTTTTAGTTTATTCCCAGACAGCTTAATGGGATATCAGTCATCTTTCTTGGTAGTGTTTACAATTACAATGTTGATAATTTTTGGCGGTATTGGTTATCAGGTCATCTTAGAAATGTATCTTTGGTTACGCGATCGCCTGCTGAGGAAACCGCAAAGTCTAGTATTTTCTCTAGATTTTAAAGTAGCAGCTAGTACAACAATATTATTGCTATGTCTAGGAACAATGGCGTTTTTTGCCATAGAAATAAAAAATACAGCAACATTAGGTTTAGTTAATTTACCGGGGCAGTTACTATCAGCTTGGTTCCAATCTGTCACTACCAGAACGGCTGGTTTTAATACCATTGATATCGGTAAAATGACATCGGCTGGTCTGTTTATTACCATTGCCTTTATGTTTATTGGTGCTAGTCCTGGCGGGACGGGAGGAGGTATTAAAACTACAACCTTAAGGGTGCTCACCAGCTGTACTAAATCAATTCTCCAAGGCAAGGAAGAGGTTTTATTATATGAACGTAAAATAGCAATATCTTTAATTTTAAAAGCCGTTGGTGTTTTAGTTGGTTCTGTAGGTATGCTTGTGTTATCAACTACTTTAATTTCTTTGACAGATCCAACATTGAGTTTTATTGAACTTTTGTTTGAGGTTGTATCAGCCTTTGCTACTGTGGGTCTGTCTACGGGGATCACTAGTAGCGTTTCAGTACCAGCCAAGCTGATTTTAATCGTCACAATGTATGTGGGACGAGTGGGTGTTTTACTGTTGATGGCTGCTATGTTGGGAGACCCCCGCCCCAGTAGGGTACACTATCCTGAAGAAAATTTACTGGTAGGATAAGGGGAAGCGATGGCAGCAACTTCACCTGATAAAATATGAATGAGTAGGCAAAAAAGTAAAACTTTTCACTAATTTTACTGTGCCTATTCTTACCCTGTTGTCGGGGCGTAAAAATAAGGATAACAAATGTGAATCTGTCATCTATAGGCTTTTTTCGCAGTTTGCGTCGAGATAACCACCAATTTGCTGTAATTGGGTTAGGTCGTTTTGGTAGGTCTGTATGTTCAACATTACATAAGTTGGGTTACCAAGTACTAGCAACAGATGTTGACGAAAAGCTAGTATCAGAAGCATTACATGAGGAGATAGTTGGTCATGCTTTACAGCTAGACTCAACGGAACCCGCAGCACTCAAAGAGGCGGGGATGTTTGAGTTTGATACAGTAATCATAGCTATTGGTAACTACATTCAAGAAAGTATTATTACTACCTTGAATGTCAAAGAGGGAGGTGTTCCTCATGTGGTGGCTAAAGCTTCTAGTGAAGTTCACCGTAAGCTGTTAAAACGAGTGGGTGCTGATCATGTAGTTTTCCCGGAATATGAAGCTGGTTGCGCCCTAGCACGCTCACTAACTAAACCATCTATTCTAGACCGATTTGACCTTGACCCAGAGAATAGTATTGTGGAGATGATTGTCCCTGATGAATTTCATGGTAAAACTATCTCTGATCTGCAACTGCGTAACCGTTATGGCTTGAATTTATTAGCCGTGAGTCAGGATGGCAAATTTAAAATCAATCCCGAACCTACTAAGCGATTAGAGCGTGGTACAGCAATGGTAGTAATTGGTCATAACAAAGATATTAATCGCTTGCCAATTTAAATCAGATAAGTTGAACTTGACATCTCCCCTGGTTGAAACACAGGGGATTCTAAACTGATGTTGCTACGCAGGCCTAAGCCATGCTACGCAACGTTTACGATATGATTTACTTAATCTATTAAATAAATCACATTGTTTTGGGAGTGTCAAAGCTCCCCTACCCACCTTGGCTAAGGTTATATTTAGCTGTGTGGCTACTTAGGCAGATCATCTTTTGGGTTTTTCACCATATTTATGGATGATTTCTTATTATAACTGAACAGAAATGCTTTGTCAAAGCTTTTTGTGTTAAGGATACGATAGGATAAATCCTTTTGAGTCACGTTTCATCCCCTCTGTAAAGAGTAGGGGTTCTCCGGCTCCCACTATGTTTTGATAGGAATTACACTTAATATGGGTGTAAAAACCTGTAGATAGAAGTTTGCCTTTTTAGAATGGTTATGGATTTAATACTTGAAGATTTAGCGGCAATTGATAATAAACTTTCCCAACGTTACATTGAGCTTGACCCTAGCGGATATTTCATTATCTATTTAGATCGATCCGCGGGGTTAATTTACGCCAAGCATTTCACAAATGTGATTAACGACCAAGGTTTAGCCGTCGATCCTGAAACCGGGAAGGTCATTCCTGCTAAGGGAAAAGTGGAACGAACTCATACAACGGTTTTTAGTGGGCGGACGGCTAAGGAACTTTGTGTAAATATTTTTGAAGCAACTCACCCCTGTCCAGTGACTAAGTTAGACCATGCGTCTTATTTAGGTCGGGAATTTCTCCGGGCTGAGGTAGCTTTGGTAACAGGGAAAGAGTATCTTCAGGACTAAAGTTAGCCTCCCGATGATGGTTGGTTGACTTGGTAAACAAAGTAAGTAGCCATAGGGATAATGGTAGCAGCAATTAAAAGTCCTACTACCCAAGCAGTGGCGTTACCTTGATCAGTATCTTCGGCTTTGGTAAAGGTACTTTCTACCTGTACGGTTTCCATAACTTGCGGTGGACCGGGATCTGGTTGACCAGAGAGGACGGTAACTAGGCGATCGCTCGCATCTACAAATGCCTGGTTGTATTTGTTACCGTCTCTTAATGGTATAGCTAAAGTTTCTGTAACTACACTTTCGGCAATAGCATCAGTCAATAAAGACTTAACGGACTCACCTGTGAGAATAGCGGTACCATTGGTAACGGTATCTAGTACCAATAATATTTGATTAGCCTGTTCTGCTGGAGTGGGAAACCACTTTTCAAAGAGTGCTTGAGTAAAACTTTCTGGTGTTTCCCCATAATCCAGGCGACGAATGGTGACAAATCGGACTTGGTTACCGGTTTTTTTAGCCAAATCCTCAAAGGCGTTGCTGATTTTACCTTCACTGATGCGACTAATAATCTCACCTTGATCTAAAACCCAGTTATTGGCGGTGAGGTTGGGAATTTGATATACACCTGTAGCCAATACCGGGGTTGCAAATACAGAAGAACCCAGCACGAGCATCAACAAGACGACAATTAGGGGAGCTATATATTTTTTAAGGCTAAATATGGGGTTAAGGAGCTGTTTCATTGGATCCTCTGTTAATGTGTTTAAATACGAAAAGATAGCATTACAGAAGGCTAAAGTCTTTAAATGCGGATTTCATCCCGCCTTCGTGATAACTGATCATGTGGACAATGGTAAACCGGTCAATGTACCAGAACCATTGATCACCTCACCAATTACCACAGCGGAGACATCCTGTGATTGAAAGAAATTAATTGTCTGTTCTGCTTGATGGGGTGGTACTAACAGCACAAAACCAATGCCCATGTTAAAAGTATTGTACATTGCCTCGGCACTAACTGAGCCGACCTGAGCCAGCCATTGGAATATAGGGGGAATAGTCCAACTATCAGATTGAATATGAATACTTTGATTTTTACCTAAACATCTGGGTAAATTCTCTGGTAAGCCTCCACCGGTAATATGGGCCATACCATGAATTTCTAACTCAGCTTTCAGCGCTCCCAGAACAGGCTTAACGTAAATTTGTGTAGGTTTGAGGAAGGCTTCCCCTATGGTTTGGCCACCCAATAACTGTGGGCGTTCATCCCAAGCCAAAGCGTTGGTGTCAACAATTTTGCGGACTAAACTTAAGCCATTACTGTGTACACCAGTGCTAGGAAGTGCGATCGCCACATCCCCAACTTTTACTTGGGAACCATCCAACATCTGGCTTTTTTCCACAATTCCCACACAGAACCCCGCCAAGTCGTACTCACCGACTTGGTAAAAACCAGGCATTTCTGCGGTTTCGCCCCCTAATAAAGCGCAACCCGCCAGTTTACACCCAGCGGCGATACCTGCTACCACTTCCGTGAGCTGCTGGGGTTCTAACTTACCTGTAGCCACATAATCCAAAAAAAACAGTGGTTCTGCACCTGATGTCAACACGTCGTTAACACACATAGCCACTAAATCAATGCCCACTGTATCATGGCGGTTGAGAACTTGGGCGATTTTCAACTTTGTACCCACACCATCAGTCCCGGAAACCAAAACTGGTTCTTTAAAACCGCTTGGTAGTTGGAAGCAACCACCAAAACCACCTAAACCGCCGATTACTTCCGGTCTAAAAGTGCTGTGAACTAAATTGCGAATTTGATCTACAAAGGCTCTACCCGCTTCAACATCAACCCCAGCATCCCGGTAATCCATACTCATTAGTCATTAGTCATTAGTCATTAGTCATTAGTCCATAGTTCATAGTCCATAGTCAACTATATTTGAGATTAATGTGCAGCAGACCAAGCCAAACACAAATTACGAAAATCCTCACCCCGTACTTCAAAATTGGGGTATTGGTCAAAACTCGCACAAGCGGGAGATAACAGCACCACGGAGGCTTGATATTGTTGGGCTAATTCTGCTGACCGCGGAACCGCCTTATCCATGGTCTCCACAATTTCGTAATTACTATAACCCACTTCTTGGAGACGTTGAGCAAATGCTGATGCTGCATTCCCAATTAATAAAACCGCCGCAGCTTTGGCTTGAATTTGATTTAACCAGGCGGTATCATCCCCTGGTTTAGCTTCCCCACCTGCAATTAAAATTGCTGGACTGTTGACAGAAACCAACCCAACTTCAGATGCATCATAATTAGTGGCTTTACTATCATTAATAAAGTCAATACCTTCCCAAGTACAAATATGTTCTAACCGATGGGGAACCCCGGAGAATTGGCTAATTGCAGTATCAATAGTATGGGGTTCAATTCCCGCTAACCTAGCTGCTGCTACCGCCATTAACAGATTTTGGCGGTTATGTTCTCCCACCATTCGCAAAGCAGAGGCTAAGATAACTTTTTTGGGTGTGGGGTTAGGCTCTAATTTTTCCACTACCCAACCATCTTGAATATAAAAGCCTTGTTTTCCCAGTAAAAAATCTTCACCTTTGACACTTGTCCAATAGGCATCAGGCCAATGGCTAATACCCATTTTATTTAAATAGGGGTCGTCACCATTAAATACTTGAAAATGAGAATTAACTAATAACTTAGCTTTAATATTGTAGTAATTTTCTAAAGTTTTGTGGCGTGCCAGATGGTCTGGTGTAAAAGTCGTCCAAATACCTATGCGGGGCGCTAGGGTAAGTGAAGACTCTATTTGATAACTACTAATTTCTGCAATTACCCAGTCAGGCTGTTTTTCTGATAAAGCTACTTCAGAGGCAGCATAGCCAATATTACCACAGGCGGGGGCATTTAGTCCAGCGGTTTGAAATATTGCCGCAATCAAAGCTGTAGTGGTGGTTTTGCCATTAGTACCGGTAATGCCTACCCAGGGGGAAGATTGCAAATGTCGCCAAGCGAGTTCCATTTCACCGATGGTTTCAATACCTAATGCTCGCGCTTCGACTAATACGGGAATATCCCAAGGTACACCGGGACTGACAACAATTAAATCAGATAAATCCCGACTATTTAAATCAAGGGAATACCCTAATTTTACGGTAATTCCCTCGGCTGCAAGTTGTTCTTGTTGTTGGAGGAGGTTGGTAGAGGTGTGACTATCAGTTAACACTACCTCCCAACCTTCCCGTTTTAATAATCTAGCGGTAGCAATACCGGACTTTCCCAACCCAATCACTGAGGCTTTAGGCATAGACTGTAGCGTATTTCCCTGGTTAAGCATTAATTATGGTAACGCTTCTTGGCAACAATTAAACTAATTTTTTGTTGCTTCCGGGGATAGGTTTTGTTAAATTTCTCAGCCTAAATGGGGAAATTTACGCGGCTAAAGATTTTTCACTATGGCACCAAAGTCAGCGAGTACCCGCGCATGGTTCCGCAGTAGTCCTAGGAGGTATAGGCGATTGCGTTTGATGTCGGGATTGGGGTCCATGACTAAAACACTATCTTCACCATCAAAGAATCTGGCCACGGTAGGAGCAATTTTTGCTAGTCCTGTTATTAACAATTGGTAATTGCGGGTTTCCTTTGCCTTTTGAGTTGATGGTACTAATTCTACTAGGGCGTTATGGAATGATTCCTCTGATGACTTTTGGAATAGTTGCGTTTGAATTAAGTTGGTGGGTTCTAACTGCTGTTGGTCTAAGTCGCCTTGGGCTGCTAGTCTGGTGGAACGGTTGACGGTTTCGTATATTTTATCGAGTGTACCATCATTGCGGATTTGTTGCAAATATAAGGCGCGATCGCGCACATCTAGTAAATCCTCTAACGCTCGTTGTGTATATTCTGGGTCATTTTCTCCCAGGACGGCGTTAACTAGGTCATAGTCTATTTGCTTTTCGTCTTGTAGTAAGGTGCGAATGCGTTGTAAGAAAAATTCTGCTAAAGCTGCGGTTAATGTCTGCGGGTCTTTATGGTATTTGGCGGCAAAGTCTGCTGTAATTTGGGTTAATAAATTTGCTAAATTGATGGGCAAATTAGCAAACCAAGTAATATTAATTACTGCATTTGCCGCCCGACGTAAAGCAAAGGGGTCTGAGGAACCTGTGGGAATTAAACCCAAGCCAAAGATACTGACTAAGGTATCTAGTCTATCTGCTAAACCGACAATTTGGGATGTGAGGGTTGTGGGTAAACTGTCCCCTGCGCCTGTGGGTAGGTAATGTTGGACAATGGCGTTAGCTACTTCCACATCTTCACCACTAGCTAAGGCGTATTTTTCCCCCATAATTCCTTGGAGTTCTGGGAATTCATACACCATTTGACTAACTAGGTCAGCTTTACATAATAAAGCCGCTCGTTGGATTTTTTGGGTTTGCTGTGCTTCTAGTTGTAATTGGCTGCTGATGTAATTAGCAATTGTGACTATTCTATCTATTTTGGTCCGAATTGAACCTAGTTCTTCCTGAAAAGTGACTTTTTCTAACTGAGGTAAATAGCTTTCTAAGGGTTTTGCTAAATCAGCTTGGTAGAAAAACTTGCCATCTGCTAGCCTAGCACGAATTACCCTCTCATTGCCCACGGCGATCATATCTGATTTATGGGGGTCGCCATTGGCAACGGTGATAAAGTTGGGTAATAGTTCTTTACTTTGAGTATCTGTAAATACGGGGAAGTAACGCTGGTGTGTGACCATTACTTCTGTAATTACCTCTGTGGGTAACTGCAAAAATTCTGGTTCAAATTTACCCACTACGGCGGTTGGGTATTCTACTAGGTTGGTGACTTCTGCTAACAAGTCCGGGTAAAATACGGTAGACCCACCGGCTTTGTGGGCTGCTGCTTCTACTTCGCTGTAAATTATCTTGGCTCGTTCTGTGGGGTCAACAATGACAGCAGCATGGCGTAGGGTGTTGACGTAATCTGTCGCTTGGGGAATGCTTACAGGTTGGGGATGTAAAACACGATGACCCCGGGAAATGCGATCGCTGGTAATTGTCTGGTGACCATTCACCAACTCTATAGGTAAAACTACATCATCTAACAGCGCCACTAGCCAACGAATGGGGCGAGAAAACCGCATATCCCCATCACCCCAGCGCATTAACCGCTTACCTTCTAAACCAGAAATCCACTGGGGAACTAGTTCCGTCAAGATTTCCGCCACGGGACGACCAGCAATGCTTTTCTTAACAAAGACAAAATCCCCCTTGTCTGTGGGACGAATAGAGAAAGCGGCTATATCTACACCTTGCTTTTTGGCAAATCCAGTTGCTGCTGGTGTGGGTTTACCATCCTTAAAAGCAGCTTGGGCGGGGGGTCCTTTGATTTCTTCTTCTCGGTCTGGTTGTTGGGACGGTAGACCTGTAATTAGCACCGCCAACCGCCGGGGAGTACCGTAAACTTCTACAGTGGCGCTGGTGAGACCATAAGCTTCTAAACTTTGGGGAATGCGCGATCGCCATTGTAATATGGCATCACCTAGAAAACTGGCGGGTAATTCTTCTGTACCAACTTCCAATAAAAATACAGCCATAGGAAAATCTTCTAACTGGTGTCAATTCTCCCAGTTTACCCGTGAGTAGCCTAATTTTGCTCACCCAGCAAACACAAAGCCACCAATTCAAGTATCTATGTTGGTACAACTCCCTCCAGTTGCTCTAAATTCTCCTGGCTGGTTTACCATTGCCGCCTAAGACCATATTTATGGTAAAATGTCAAGTTAGGGAGATATTGTACACTGCATTGGGAAACCTCAGAAAATATCCTGGTAGTTTCATGTGGCGCTCTGTGTCTATTTACCAGGCGATGGTTTTATTAAGCTATACTAAGCCCTGGGGTTTACCGAATCATTTGCAAATCCAAGACAAAATACAATATTTTAGAATTACGTGGTTTGGGTAAAGATACCGCGAGTAGAGATGATCATCAGGAATATGTTAATCAGGAACGTGAATCATGCAATGGTTAGTTCAATTACAGCGAAAAATCGTGAGATTAGATACTGCAAGAGTTTAATAAATAAAAACCAGTAATAAAATTACTAAATATCTACAGTGTATACTGTATTTGGTGTTGCTACTTCACAATTTTCATAAATTACTAATTTTTCTTATAAGAATTTAACAATGTTTCTTTTCTACCATAATCAACAAACTTCTGCTAATGCCCATAACTATAAAGGGCAATTATTTGAAAAACTTATGAAGAGATATCTGGATGCTGTCGGCTATGATGTCGAGCTAAATCAAATAAAAAATAGCTTAGAATATGATATAGAGGGTATTCATAGAACTAATGACTTTAGACTCTTAGGTGAAGCAAAAGCAGAGAAACGGAAGCAAGACAAGAACCCTTTGACGCATTTTTGTGCTAAATATATACCTGAAAAGATGCGAGACAAACGTCTGTCAGGTCTATTTCTGTCAATTACTCCTATTAGTAAAGAAGCAGAAGATTACTACAATTCCTTAAGTGATCTTAACTTGGATCTGGATGTTTGTACAGGAAAAAAACTATTTGACAGAGTTAGGAAAGAATTACGGTTACCTGAACCGTATACACTAAGTAGACAAATTGAAGAAAGAAGTTTATTTCCTCATGAGTGCTATATGTTGACTACTGAACAAGAAATATTTCTTGTTCAATTTGCAGCAGAAAGTCAATCTGCAACTACTTCCCTATTTGCTTTATTCCGAGAAAATGGTACTTTATTATCTGACTACAAATATTCAGAATTACTTAGTGAAAACATATCTGAATTATCTGGTTTGGAAGCTATTATAGACACAAATAGAAGTCAGATCAATAATATCGATTATAAGGTTGATAAGCCTGGAACTCGCACTATTCCCAAAGGATTATCTGTTAGTAAAAAATGGACAGATTACAGATTGCCAGCAGCACCAGACTTCTTTGTTGGTAGGCAAATATTAGTTAATAAAATAAATGGGCACTTACAATCGAGTGATAAATCTCATATTATTCAAATTAAAAGTCGTTCTGGTGTTGGAAAAAGCTCATTTCTTGCATATATTAATAGTAAATTTCAAAAACAAGGTTATATTATAGAGTTACATGATGCCAGAAATATTAAATCTGTTATTCATCTTTTTAGTGTGATTCAAAGATTTACAGGCTTTAGTTTACCTCCTTCTGATATGAGAGAGGCTGAACAACAACTTCAGCGATTAGCTAATAAACTAAAAATTCATCAGTTTGCTATATTTATGGTTGATCAATTTGAATCTACATTTAGTAATTATGATTTATTTAATGCTTATGAGGATTTAATACAAATATTTTCTCAATTAGAAGCAAATATATTCTTATTTATAGCTAGGAAATCAGATTTATTAACTACTTATGATGAAAGAGAAATAAATTTAGGTGTAATCAAGCAACTTTCACAAGAATACGAGTTACAAGATTTATCAAGTGATGAAGCAGCAGAATTAATCAATAAAATTAGTGAACATTCGATTAAACCTATTAAAAATGACTTAAAGGCTTATGTGTATGAAATAGCACAAGGATTTCCTTGGTTAATTAAACGTACCATGAATCACATTATTGATTGGTTTGAAAAACATCCAGTCATACAAGGAGATTTTTTTGATACTGGCTTAGGACTAGATGATTTGTTTAATGAAGAACTTGAAGGTTTAGACGAGTTAGACAGAGATTATTTAACAAAAATGGCTCAACATCTTCCAGCTACTCGACAACAATTAGAAAGATTATTTAATGAAGACCATCTTTTATCTAAAATAATAGATAAGTTAGTCCACAGTCGACTATTGAGACTAGAAGGAAGCACTTGTGATATATATAATGATGTATTCAAAGATTTTTTAGTACATCAAAAACTACCGGAACTTCGGAGAGCTTTTATGTATCGCCTGTATCCAAAACAAGTTATTAAAAACTTTAATATTCTAGTGCATAAGTTTGGATACAATCAACAATTCTCTGAGTCTGATTTAAGAGAGTTATTTACCAATAAAGATACAAAAAGCCATAATGTTAAAGAAATACGTAATGTAGGTTTATTAAAAAAAAGTAGTGAGTTTTGGATTATTCCCAAGATTGTACAGGATGTTTCCGAACAAAATAATTTAGGAGAGTATGTTCGGAAAAATTTAATTAATAATACTTTAATTCAAAACATATTAGAAGAATCGAAGGTAAACGAGAATTTCTTAGTAAGCAATTTATCAGATTATTTAAAAAATAGATTTATATTTACAAAAGCCAGCGACAAAACATGGGTTAAATATGCGAATATACTCAAAAAATGGATGACAGAATTTTATATTTGTGAGATTATAAATGATAAATTTATCTCACCTAATATAGATAGAAGTAAAATTACTAAAAGATTAGGAAATTTGGATTTTTTAATCTCTAAATCCTCATCTAATCATAAGTAACCGTTCAAATTCATTCGCCGGGGAGTACCGTCAACTTCTACAGTGGGGCTGGTGAGATTATGAGCTTATAAACTTTGGGGAATGCGCGATCGCGATTGTAATATGGCATCACCTAGAAAACTGGCGGGTAATTCTTCTGTAGCAACTTCATAACCTTTTATTGCAGCGCGAGTTTTTGAATTAATAGCTACCATATTTAAAACATCTTATGACAAAATTATTTTTAACAAAGGTTGGGCTAAATGGTAAATGACAGGAATAGAAACAGCATTACCTAATTGATGCTTGGCTGTAGTTTCATTATCTGCAATTTGGAAATTATCTGGAAATCCTTGTAATCTTGCATAATCTTGGGAGGTTAAAGGTTTATACTGATTCTTGAGATAAACTTGCTGGATAAAGTTTTGCTTATATAATTCTGGTTCCTGACATTGTATAGATATTATAGATATATAGTCTCTTGTTCCCGTAGCCGTTAAAGTTCCAATTGCATCACCATGAGGTAAATATATTTTAGAAATACCATTAATCCCTGAAGAAATTTTAGAATTTACAAACTCATAGCCTTTACCTTCAACAGCACGGAGGATACCCTTATCTACTAAAGTATTAATTTCTTCTATATATAAATTAGAAATCAAAGATTGTAATACTTCAAATTCTAAAGGGTTACCGTCTTTAGGTCCATAAATTTTTTTTCTTCTATTTCTCAATAGAGTTTTACAAATTAACTTTTCTCTTGTAGTGGTTGGTATAATATCCCAAGAATGAATTGTACTATGTCCGTCTCTAATATCGGCAAATGTAAAAAAATCATTCAACTCATCTATCTTTTGAAATCTTCCTCTAGAAGCTGGGATTTTACCATTTGGAAATAGAACTTCTGGGGGAAATTTCCTCTTGGTAAATTGAGTACGTTCCACTCCAGGGACAATATCATAAATCTTGGGGTGTTGATTCAAAGGTTGAGGAAATGTAAACCCCCAGGAGTTATGGATATTATTGTTAATACCAACAATAAATACCCTATCCCTATCTTGTGGTAAACCAAAATCATAGGAATTAAGGACTTGATATTTGACTACATAACCTGATACAGACAAATTATCAATGATATATTCTAAACTTTTTCTATTTCTAGGCTCCGTTAAACCCTTAACATTTTCAAATATAAATGCTTTAGGCTGGTTAATTTGGACAATTCTAAAAACATCAAGCCATAATTTACCTCTTGGGTCTTCTAGTCCTTGTAATTTACCTGCTATAGACCAAGGTTGACAAGGAACACCACCAACCATGATATCTATATCAAAGGGTAGCTTGTTTAAATTAGTAATATCTCCTAAATATTTTTCAGCCTTATTAGTTTCATGAATAAAATTATTTTTATAAACTCTAATAGCTTCTTTATCAATTTCCGAATATCCTAAACAAAAGCCGCCCAACTCTTCGAGAGGGATTCTAAAGCCACCTATACCAGAAAAAAGGTCTAAAAATGTAAATTTTGTTTGATGTTTAATAATTTTTAGAGGTTGCAATAATTGAAATAATTCAAGTTGAGCATAAGCCTGATTTTTCATATAGCAATTCTCAATGATTCATGAACAATTTCTTTTACCTTTCCTCACTGATAATTTCTCAACTCAAATAGGATGACTATAGATATTCTGTTAATTGTCTCATCAAAGCAGACTGAAAACCTGATGGGATATCGTCCTTGGGAATGAGTAGAGACGCTCTCAAGAGCGCCTCTATCCTCAAGGTTATTCTATTCCTTCGATGCGGTCTTCGACTTCTTGGTACAACTCGCGGAGGCGGTCTAAATTCTCCTCGCTAGTTTCCCAATAACCCCGACCATTCACCTCCAACAAGGTTGAGACAATCTTGCGGAAAGAATGGGGGTTGAGATTCATCAACCGTTTTTGCATTTCTTCATCTTTGATGAAGGTTTCATTGGTATCTTCATAAATCCAGTTATCCACAGCACCAGCGGTCGCACTCCACCCGGTGGTATTTACCAACCGCTTAGAGAGTTCGCGCACACCTTCGTAACCGTGGGATAACATCCCCTCATACCATTTGGGGTTTAACAACTTAGTCCGCGCATCTAAACGTACAGTTTCCGATAATGTCCGCACCTGTGCATTAGCTGTGGTGGTATCTGCAATGTAAGATGCTGGCTTTTTACCATCACTACGCAGACTGGCGACTAACTTTGTGGGATCGGAATCAAAGTAGTGGGAAACATCAGTTAAGCTAATTTCGGAAGAGTCGAGATTTTGGAAAGTTGCATCAGCGGTTTTTAAAGTGGTTTCAAAAATCTGCCGGGATTCATCCATCACACCGGGGTTATCGGAGTTGAAAGAGAATGATTTCCGTCTCAAGTACATTTCCTGCAACTCGGCCTCACTATCCCAAGTGCTGTTTTCTACCGCCAAGTTAATATTTGAGGAGTAGGAACCAGAAGCGTTGGAGAATACGCGGGTTGCTGCTTGTCTGAGGTTAATTCCCATTTCCTCAGCTTGTTGTAAAGCGTGTTTGCGGACAAAGTTCATTTCTAAAGGTTCGTCAGCTTCCGCAGCCATTTTTACCCCTTGGTCTAGGAGGTTCATTTGGTTAATGAACAAATCGCGGAATACACCGGAACAGTTGATGACTACATCAATTCTGGGTCGTCCCAACTCTTCTAAAGGTATTAATTCTAATTTATTCACTCGTCCTAAAGCATCGGGAACCGGACGCACACCAATCATCCACATAATCTGTGCTAGGGATTCACCGTAAGTTTTAATGTTATCGGTTCCCCAAAGGACACAGGCGATGGTTTCTGGCCATTTACCCTCATTTTCTGCCTTGTTACGTATCAACAGCCTATCTACAACGATTTTGGCTGATTGCACAGCGGCGGTGGTGGGGATAGATTGGGGGTCTAGGGCGTGGATATTCTTACCTGTGGGTAGTACATCCGGGTTGCGGATGGGGTCACCACCGGGGCCAGGTAGGATATACTCACCTTCTAAACCTTGGAGTAATGCGCCGAGTTCGTTATCTGCGCAAACTTGTTGTAAGCAGAATTCCAAATACTCAAATAGTGGTTTTAAAGCAGCAGCGTCAACTTGGGGATAACCTGCTTGATGTAATGCTTCTACCCAAGGTTGTTTTTTACCCATGTTGAAGAAGTTCAACCGGGAAACTAGGGAAACTCGCCCTTCCGCGTCGGTTTGTGCTTTCACCAGTGCACCCACAGCGCCCCGGGTAGCTAGGGTGATGTCTTGTAGTAGTTGCACATCTTCTAAAACCCCTAGGTCGCTGTTTTGGTAAATATCGTCGATGTTCCGCCCGATGCTGTTAGCAATGATGCGGGGTAAGCTGAGAATTTCTTCTTCTTGACGGTCTAAACTGGCGATGTTTACCAGGGTAGCTACTGCTTCTTCGGCGGTGGGTGGTTTACCAATGATGTGTAAGCCACAAGGTAATAACCTAGATTCAATTTCCATTAACTTGCGGTAGACCCTACCAACGATTTGATCTCGCTCATCGGCGGTCATATCTTTAGCGTCGGTTTCTGGTAAGTTAATGTCTTTATCCAGGTTGACGATGCGGCATTTATCCATGATGGTGTTGACAATGGGAATACCGCGACCACTGTCTTTTAAGGTTTGGTAGGAAGCTATTAACTCGCTGAGTTCTTTCAAACCTTTGTATAAACCTGCGTTTTCTGCGGGTGGGGTGAGGTAGGAAATTGTTTCAGCGTAACTACGCCGTTTGGCGATGGTGGCTTCACTGGGGTTATTAGCTGCGTAATAATACAGATTAGGAATTGTGCCAATTAAGTTATCTGGGTAACAGTCTCCAGACATCCCCATTTGCTTACCCGGCATGAATTCCAAGGAGCCGTGAGTACCAAAGTGCAGCACTGCATCTGCGCCCCAAATCCGTTCTAGGTAGGTGTAATAAGCAGCAAAGCCATGGTGTGGGCTGGCGGAACGGGAGAACAATAGGCGCATGGGGTCACCTTCGTAACCAAAGGTGGGTTGTACGCCGATGAAGACGTTACCAAATTGTTTACCGTAAATTAGCAGGTTCTGCCCATCGCTGTTGAGGTTTCCGGGGGGTGGTCCCCAGTTTTCTTCTAGGCGTTGGGAGTAGGGGGTAAGTGCTTCATATTCTGGTACTGACATCTTGTAGGCGATGTTCAGTTCTGGGCTTGCATACTGGGCTTGAGCATCGTGGATGACTTCTTCCATCAATGCTTGGGCGCTTTCGGGGATGTTTTGCACATCGTAGCCGTTGTTTCTTAGCCCTTTTAATGCTTCGTAGATGGAGCCGAATACATCTAGGTAGGCGGCGGTACCGACGTTACCTTTATCTGGGGGGAAGCTGAAAACGGTGATGGCAACTTTTTTTTCTAGTTTGGGCTTGCGGCGCAGGTTAGCCCATTTTAATGCCCTTTGTGCTACTGCTTCTACTCTGTCTTGCAGGGCGATCGCTTTACCTGTAGCTCCATCTCTACCTGAGAGAATGATTGGCTCAATGGCTCCATCTAATTCGGGGATGGCAATTTGTAAGGCTACTTGTATGGGATGTAAGCCTAAATCACTATCTAACCATTCTTCGGTAGTTTGGAATACTAAGGGCAATGCCACCATGTAAGGACGATTGAGGCGTTTTAGGGCTTCAATGGCCTTGGGATGGTCTTGTCTGGCGGGGCCACCTACCAAAGCAAAACCAGTCAGAGAGACGACTGCATCTACTAAGGCGTTTTTGGTAGTTGGTTCGTAGAAGTAAGCATCTACGGGTTTAGAGAAGTCCAACCCACCAGCAAACACAGGAATGACTTTTGCACCGAGTGATTCTAATTCCTGGACTATGGCTACATAATGAGCATCATCACCAGTAACTAGGTGGGTACGTTGTAATACTAATCCTACACAAGGGGCTAAGGGATCTTTGAGATCGCCGGAAATGTCCTTGCGGGCTGTATACCAATTCAGGTATTCTTTGACATCCTCAAACATTGTGGTTGCCAAAGGATGCCAAATACCCATATCCGGGTAGACAACTGGCGCTTCATATGTAGGAGATGCAAAGTTTTTTTTGTCTACATCTTTTAATACATATTTATCAGCTAGCATCAGCAAGAAGTTTTCCAGGTTTTCTGGTGAACCTCCCAGCCAATACTGAAAACTGAGCATGAAGTTTCGCGCGTCCTGTGCCTTTTCCATTGGCAGGAATTTTAATACTTGGGGTAAGGTCCGCAAGAGCTTTAACATTCCGTCTTGGAAACCCGCCCCTGATTTCTCCTTGCGTTTGCGCATGAATTGAGCGATCGCACTCTTGGATTGTCCCAACTGTGCTAAAGAAAAGCTGCCCATTTTATTCAGGCGCATTACTTCTGGCATTGATGGGAACACTACCGCTACATCCAGGCGATCGCGGTATGGTTCAACGGCGGCAATTACTTTCTGTGCTAAGTCTTCTATGAAAATAAGTGAAGCGATAAAGATATTAGCAGTTTCCATATCCCGTTTGAACTCTTCATAGTTCTCTGGGTCTCGGAGTTCCTCGATCAAATACCCGCTCACCTCAATGGCTAGGTTGGGGTTGTTCGAGTTAATCGTGCTAACAGCTTGCGACAATGCACTTTGATACTGGGACTCAAGCACGACATAGACCACCTTGATTAAATTACGTCCGCGTAAGTTATCAGGCGCAATATGTCTAATGGTGGACTTGACGTGGGTGAACATGCAGATAGGCTCCTTGTGATGCGTGTTCTCTAACTGAAGTTCTCAGCGACATCTGCCGCCAGAGTTACTTCTTTTTTTCGGCAATATTAATTTTTTATCAGAAAAACCTTGACCTTTGAGCATTTTTTGGGCTTTATGACACAAATCGATATAAAAAAATAAATATTTATTTATAAATCTTGACAAATCACAAAAGTGTTTACTCACATTTTTGTAACAAAATCGTAATATTTACCGATTGGCGACTCAGAACTAGAATGACTAGAGACCAATCACCAATCACCAATGAGTAAACCAGTTGATATATTAGTTCTCTCCAATGGACCTGGGGAGGTAACTACATGGGTGCGTCCATTTGTCAAGTCTTTGCGGCAAAAATTAGCGGATAATCCTTGTGTGGTGAGGATTTCTGTAGTTTTGTCACCTTGTCCAAATGCTAGCGGTAAAGAAGCAGCGATCGCCCTTTCCTATCCAGAAGTGGATAGAGTACAAGCACCAGAACATTTTTGGCGGTTCTTGCTGTGGGGTAAAACTGCCGAAAATTGGGACTGGGGCGATCGCGGTGTGGTAGTTTTCCTAGGTGGCGATCAAATTTTTCCCCTGGTCATTGGCAAAAAACTGGGATATCGCACAGTGGTGTATGCTGAATGGGATGCACGTTGGTATCATTGGATTGACCGGTTTGGAGTCATGCAAGCAAAAGTTGCCCAAAAAGTTCCCCCAAAATATGCCCATAAATTTACAGTTGTGGGAGACTTAATGGTAGAAGCGCAGAGACTCGAGCAAGTTTTAACTCCCAACTCCTCCCCAAACACAGAAATAATTGGTTTACTCCCCGGTTCCAAAAGCGCAAAATTAGCTCAAGGTGTCCCATTATGCTTGGCTATTGCTGAATATATTCACGCCCGAAGACCCCAAACCAGATTTATAATTCCCCTAGCGCCGACATTGGATTTACAAACTTTAGCAAGTTTTGCTGATGCACAAAACAATCCTTTTGTCAAGGTATTTGGTAGTTCCCCCGCTGTTTTAGTGGAATCAGAGCATCCCACCCTCAAAACAGAGAAAGGTTTATCTGTGGAACTGTGCAGAGAAAATCCCGCCTATGAATTATTATCCCACTGCAGCATCTGCTTAACCACTGTAGGGGCAAACACAGCGGAACTAGGCGCTTTAGCTGTACCCATGATTGTTTTGCTACCCACACAACAACTTGATGCTATGCGTTCTTGGGATGGTTTACCGGGATTATTAGCTAATTTACCAGGGTTGGGTTCCACCTTTGCTAAGGTGATTAACTGGCTGGTATTGAGTCGTAAAGGTTTATTAGCATGGCCCAATATCTGGGCACAAGAAGAAATAGTACCAGAACTAGTGGGCAAAATCCAGCCCCCAGAAATAGGAGAAATGGTTTTAGATTTTTTGACTCATCCAGAAAAACTAGCAGCAATTCGGGATAAACTACGTAATGTTAGGGGAGAAAGTGGTGCTGCGGATAAACTAGCACAAATTGTCACAGATAGCGTAGCGTGGCGTAAGCCATAGAGATAGAAAATTCATACATATACCCAAAATCACACTACCTATTAACACTAAACATGAATGTCCCTATAACTATCATTCGACTGGTTGAGCATTTTCACCAGCAAATAGATTTATATAAAGCAGGTGGGTTAAACGAAACACAAACTCGGATTCAATTTATTGATCCATTTTTTGCGTCCTTGGGATGGGACATGAGCAATGAACAACAAACAGCTGATATTTACCAAGATGTT
>NZ_JANQDF010000034.1:0-47962 GCF_029891675.1 Anabaenopsis tanganyikae CS-531 | reverse complement strand
TTGCGCCTTAGAATGGATTTTAGATCAATATAAAGAGAAGAAACCCAAAGACCCCACCATTGCAGAAAAATTCAACACTTACCGGTTTGCAGACTACAAAGAACAGGTCATAGATTTATTAATGCGGGTGTGTAGAGTCAGCATGGAAACTATGAATATTGTTAATCAGATGTCGGGTGGTTAAGATCCCCGACTTCTCTCCCAAGTATTCAATAACTCCCTAGGTTATGGAAGAAGTCGGAGATTTGGGAGGGGGTGCAAGATCCCCGACTTCTCACATCATCACAGATAATCTAGGATGATTTAGCTAGAAGTCGGGGATCTGTGTGTCTGTGGGAGGGGATGGTAAGGCGATGTTAAAGGCGATCGCCACCAAGAGAAGCGTTACAAACCCCCCTCTCAAAGCCATAGAAAATAAACCTTTGCGTACCTTTGCGTACCTTTGCGCCCCTTTGCGTTTAACAACAGATATAGTCGCCACCTAAAAGGGGTTAAAATTTACGTTGGATGCTACACGGGGAGCCAGGGGTTAAAAACCCCCGTCTCAAAGCTAAAGTCAGATAAATCTGACTAGAAAATCATCTATTTGATTATCTTGACAAGATGTGATATAGAAGCGCTGCTACAAGGCGATCGCCCAAAGGTTGAAAAACCACTTGGCGTTAAACAGTATAATCAATCATGGTCTGCAAAGCATTTTGTAAGTCTTTGGTTAACTGACTGACAGCTTGACGAGTAGCAGGGCGATCGCCGGCGGATTTTTGCCAGCGTTCAGTAACAGAAATTGGTTCACCGACAGTAATCGTCGCTTTCCTGAAACCTAAACTAGGTCTACCGGGGAGGGTAGACTCCTGAATCCGAGAGAGCAGATCAAACATTAATAAAGCTGTTTCCGCTAACCTTTCGGGGGTTGGTTTTTCCTGAATATAATTAGCTGTCACACCTACAAAAGTTTCTACTATCCTCATGTGTTGCATTTTCAAATCTGCTTCACAGGCCACCCAGTCTGCTAACCCACGTTGGAAGGGTGCTAAAGCGTCAATATCTGCTAGATCATCCCGGTAGATATAATTCCAACCTGCTTCTTCTAAACGACGACAGCGATCGATAAAATTACCTTGTGGTGTTACGCCAAAATATTCTTCCGCCACCTGTAAGGCTATATCCATTAAATGATGTAATCTGTTAATGATCATCTGGTTACGGGTGGTAGATTGATCCACAGAGTTAGTTTTAGGTATGTCTCGATGATAGAAACGGCGGTAAAACTCTTCCATCTGGGTAATTAAATACTCAGCCAAACAACAAATACGTTGATAGTAAACTTCTAGTTGGTGATTAGTTCCTTGCTCAACTACCCCCAAACCGCTATCAGCTTCTAACTTACTTAATAGCCAATTCAGTCTTGACCAAGGTGGCTGGACGTAGCTATACTGAATAGCTACCGGGACAATAAACACAGTCTGATCACCCTGGGCTTTTTCCAGGTCTTCTACACACCAGAAACCTAATTGGGCTACACCGGGTTCTAAGGGGCTAACAATTCCACTATGACCATTATTACCTCCTTCTGGTGCAACGGCGATGGGCATTTGCCCATGACTAAATAAATCCCGTGCTGTTTGAATGGCTTTTCTATCTAATCGGCGACCACGACGAATGGGGACACCACCCACCCTAGAAAATAACCATCCTAACCAATCCCCAGCCCATATAGTCATACCCCGGTCATAAAGAAAATAGCTATGGAGGGGCGATCGCAGTTGAATATCCTGCTGGCGTGCAACCCGGGGCAAAATGTAGGAAAGTAGATAGAGCATACACAGAGGGTCTTCTACCTCTGGGTGACGAAATGCAATCAAAAAGCGAATTTTCCCGGACTGGAATTGTTGATAAAGTTTAGCTAAGGTCTCCACATTCTCACCTTCCACTTGCACAATTCCCGCAGGTAACCAAGGTCTAGTACGAAAACGTAGCACAATAGGCAATAACCACCGGAAAATCTGTAGTATAAATGGGTTAAAGTGATGGGGAATGAATTTGAGTGGTGGTTGGGTAGAACGAATTGACTTAGGCAAAGTAACTCTCCAGATTATTATGTAGTTGGTATGTAAAGGATTAAGTAAAGGATTAAGTAATTTGAATATGAATACACCCGAAGATGGGCGAAAGTACGCGCCAGCTACACAAAGGAATCGTGAACCTATTCTAGAGGTACTGTTACAGGTGTTACCCCCAACTGGTACTATTTTAGAAGTCGCTAGTGGCACGGGTGAACACGCTGTATATTTTGCGCCCGGTCTTACCCCCCGCAGATGGTTACCTACTGAACAAAATCCTTTATTACGTGCTAGTATTAAGGCTTGGGCTGAAGAATATCCATCAGATAATCTTTACCCACCCTTAGAACTTGATGCTAGTATGGCGAGTTGGACAGTAGAGAAAGATGCTGCACCAGACTTACCCATTGTAGCTATAGTTAATATTAATATGATTCATATTTCGCCCTGGTCAACTTGTCTAGGACTAATGGCTGGTGCGGGTCGCATTTTGCCATCTGGGGGAATACTCTATTTATATGGACCGTTTAAACAAAATGGAGAGCATACAGCACCTAGTAACGCTGCTTTTGATGAATCTTTGAGGGCGCAGAACCCAGCTTGGGGGGTGCGTAATTTACAGGATGTGATTGCAGCAGCTACCAGGGAAAATATGAACTTAAAAGCAACTTACCAAATGCCGGCTAACAATCTCTCTGTAGTGTTTGAACGCTCTTGACCATGGAGATTAGCAGACTCGAACTGCTGACATCCTGCTTGCAAAGCAGGCGCTCTACCAACTGAGCTAAACCCCCATCAACTATAAACAGCTTTGAGAAACAGTTTTTGCTGATTTTTAATTATTATATCATTACTCAATAGATTATGCAAGAAAAAAATCAGGTAGTGGCGGCGCTGTATAAATTTGTCAGCTTACCGGACTTTGCCGAGAAACAAGAACCCCTACTGTCTTACTGCCAATCACAAGGTATTAAGGGGACTATTTTATTAGCAGCAGAGGGCATTAACGGGACTATTGCCGGCTCGCGTCCAGGGGTTGACTCTGTTTTGGCGTTTTTGCGTTCTGACCCCCGTTTAGCAGACTTAGAACACAAAGAGTCATATACTGAAACACAGCCATTTGAACGCCTGAAGGTGCGGTTAAAGGCGGAAATTGTGACTATGGGTTTACCAGAAGTTGACCCAAATCAGCAGGTGGGTACTTATGTCAGTCCTCAAGAATGGAATGATTTGATTTGTGACCCGGAGGTGATTGTCATTGACACCCGTAATGATTATGAAGTGAATATCGGTACTTTTAAAACAGCACAAAATCCCCAAACCAAATCTTTCCGAGAGTTCCCGGAATATGTGAGTAATAACCTTGACCCCAATCAACACAAGAAAGTCGCTTTGTTTTGTACAGGGGGGATTCGTTGTGAAAAAGCCTCAGCTTTTATGCTCTCCCAAGGTTTTACGGAGGTCTATCACCTGAAGGGTGGTATTCTCAAGTATTTGGAATCAGTACCAGCAGAGGAAAGTTTGTGGGAGGGTGAATGTTTTGTTTTTGATGAACGGGTTGCGGTTCGTCATGGATTGGAGTTAGGTAGTCATGAGTTATGCTTTTGTTGCGGATATCCTATTTCTGAGCAAGATAAGGCTTCTCCTCAATATGAAGAAGGTATTTCTTGTCCTCACTGCTTTGATAGTCTGACTGCGGAAAAAAGGCTGCGTCAACAGGAGAAGTGGAAACAGTATAAATTACAGCACCTTTTTTCTGCGTGAGCCATACCAGGGTGGGCTTTCCTGCCCACAGAATGAGATTTATAATATTTGGATTCTTTTATATTCCAACTTTTGCCGAATCAGTTTGAGAATCTCAAGACCCAATATTACAGGCTTTTGCGATCACTCTTGCACAATTTCATCTTCTTGTTGTTTACTTTCCTCCAGAATTTGCTCTAGTCTGGCTTGAATTTCCTTGTGTGTTTGCACACCTTCAAAGGCATAACGATTATAACCATTACGCTGGATGATTTCTTCTAAATAGCGCATCCGGTCTTCAGATGCGGGGTGTGTACTCAAATAGGCGGGGATAGTTCGTCCTTTTTCCTGTTGTTTGATAGTAACAAAGAAATTGCGTAAACCATCAGCAGCATAACCCGCACCAGCTAATACACGAGTACCAACAACGTCGGCTTGAGTTTCTTGTTGACGGCCATAATCTAGGATTGCTAAATTAGAGATCAGATTGCCAAAAGGGATAATTTGCCCAACATTTGCCAGGAGATTGGCGTTAGTTATCCGATCAAATCCATGAGATAAAACTGCGTGACCAACTTCGTGTCCTAATAGTCCGGCTAATTCTGCTTCTGAATTGAGGGCCATAATCGCCCCGGTATTGACAAATACTTTACCACCGGGTAGAGCAAAGGCATTGAGCGAATCATCTAAGATGACATTAAATTCATAATCAAAATCATTGCGCCCCATTAAGTTGGCAATGTTATTACCAATGCGGCTAACGTATTCTACAATGGTGGGGTCTTCTATTAAAGTTGATTGCTGCTTATAAACTGCTGCAAGCTGCGCCCCCATAGCTGACTCACCTTGGAGGAGCAAAGGAGCTAATGTGACGGCTTGGAGATTGGCATTACCAGTTACAATCCCAATTGTAGCACCCACAATGCCCTGCAATACCACTTGTTGATTTAGTTGACTACGAAAGCGGTTAAAATTATTTTCAGCAATACTGGTAAATTCCTCGGCTTGGGGATGATCGGGGTAAGTCATCGCAAATTGACGCGCAGTAATAGAGGCTTCTAACCATTGTTCAGCTTCTTGCTGGGCTTTAATTAGGGCTTGATTTAGTTCTGCCGATTGGGGGAAAATACTGATGGCACGCTCTAAAACAGGTAGTATATCTTTCTTATCACCATATTTTTTCGTGGCTTCTGCATAGAGTGTATATGCAGGGGTGAATTCTGGATGTCTTTCTAGAAGCATTTGTAAAGGGACAAAGATTTTACTGGTAAGTCCCTGTTGCATTCCCTCGGTGGCGTTGCGCCAATATACTCTCCCAGCGCCGGAAAGTTGCTCTGGGTCAGTAATTGGCTCAGGAAGAGTAATTCTAGATGCTTCCTGAGCAAATGGGGTTTTGACTTGGCGGTAAAGTTTTTCGGCTCCTGCGGTATCTCCTGCTAGGTATAATTGATCTGCTTTCACCAGAGTTTGTAAGCGGTTAGCTACATTGGGAGTTTGTGCTGTAGAAATGATTGGTATTGTTAGGTGAAGACATAAGAATAAAAATATACCACAGGCTACCCATAGCAAGGGCTTTTTTTTCATGAATTTTTCCCCAATAATGGCAAAGCAACAAATACAGATGTATTTTAGGCGATCGCACTCGGTTTCTTTTATCTGTGCAACACAGTAATTTCACTATAATATTTTCCCCAAATATTATCCAGGGTTTCTGAAAAATTTATAAAAATTTATACTAAAATCACTAAAATAGCGATCGCTCCTCCCGTAAACGGCGTTTCCGTTAGGTTGAGATATAGTCAAAGTGTAGTTATTGTTTTGAAGTTATGCTTATCCAGAAGATAGTTCAAGAACTGCAAGACATTCCCGAAGACAAACTAGGAGAACTATATAATGTAATTCATTACTTTCGATTAGGTTTAAATCAAGAGCGTACGCAACCCCGCACCCCCGGTTTACTCAAGGGAAAACTGGGCGAGGCCTTTTTTGAAGCACTACCAGAAGAAGAACTCCAAATAATTGAAATCATTCCTGATGTAAAGCTTGATCAATAGCGATCGCCTTTAGTGGTAACTAAAGGCAATTCAAAACAGGATAATTATTTCTTATGGGCTAAAGTTAAGCCATCGGCGATGGGAAGTAAACTCAAATTAATCCGCTGGTCTTGGTGTAGTTTTTCATTGAGGGCGCGAATGTTGGTAGTGCGATTGTCTTGAATTTGTGGGTCGGCTACACTACCAGACCAAAGTACATTATCAATCAAAATTAATCCTCCTGGTCTGACTAGTTGGAGCGATCGCTCATAATAACCGTCATAATTACTTTTGTCAGCATCAATAAAGGCAAAGTCAAAGGTTTCTGCAGCACCTGCTGCTAATAATTGGTCTAATGTCTCCATTGCTGGGGCAATGTGTAAATCAATTTTATCTGCAACCCCTGCTTTTTGCCAATAACGACGGGCGATCGATGTAAACTCTGCACTCACATCACAGGCTACTACCCGACCATCGGCAGGTAATGCCAAAGACACCACCAGGGAACTATAACCCGTAAATACTCCTATATCTAAGGTTTTTTTTGCCCCGATTAATTGCACCAGCAAGGCCATAAACTGTCCCTGTTCCGGTGCAATCTGCATCACAGCCATCGGATGCTGGGCTGTTTCTGCTCTCAGTTGGGAGAGGATTTCCGGTTCCCGTAAAGATACGGATAATAAGTAGTTATATAGTGATGGTTCTATTCCCAGTGTTTTATTTGCCATAGTTCAGTGAAATTAACATCCAGATGATTGATTTTACTTCTTGAGAGTGAGAAAAGCTAATTTGTCTTTCCACCTCAAGAATGATAAATTTCTATATTTTCATAGTTAACTTAAAAGCAGATGAACAGGAGCAATCCTGACATTCCAAGAGAGTTGTGTACTTGTTTTCAGTGGTCAGATTAAGAGCGTGTGTCAGGTGTGAGGATGACAATGTCAGCTAAACCTAGTTTAGCTGACATCCTGGGTAAAACTGCCTGAACTTGAACATTATCAGTTGGGAGCTAAAGCATAAATTTTAACCTTGGATTGAGGTATTAATCCGAGGTTTGCTTTTAGGAATCTGTGAATTGTTTTTTCTTGATTAATTTACACATAAAATTATCCTATGCCAGAAGAAATATTACAACCACCACAGCAACAAAAACCACCCGGTAAAGAGTCAGAAATGAAGCCCCGTCCCCAAGCTGATGATCCGCACTATCAAGAGTCAACGGCTAATTACTTATAAAAAACAACAACTACAACCTATGACATCCCCAAAACCATTGCTAGGTACAGACTTAGTAGATTGTGCTAGAGCAAATGCCAAGCAAGGAATAGAAATTGCTGCTTATCAATGTGGGTATGGCGATGATATTAATAGTTTTAGCCAGGCCCTGAGAGAATCTTGTCAGACAATGAATTTAAAGGTGAGAGAACTCAATGAATTAATTACGAATCAAGACAAAATTATAGAATTAGGCACTGGGGAAATTGTCGCCCCTGAAACATCCTCACAGTTATAACCCTAAAATTACTCGCGCCAAATTAAAGTAAATCAAAACACCCAGGACATCAACGGCTGTAGTAATAAACGGTGCTGACATCAACGCGGGGTCTAGGCGGAAGGAGCGGAATAAAAATGGCAGTGCAGAACCTGAGACAGAAGCAATCACAGAAATAGCCACCAAACTGCTACCTACAGTAAATGCGACCTCTGGGCGGTCTTGCAAAAAATAAGCCCAGACTGTGGCGATACCACCTAACATTAGTCCCAAAAAAGCCCCGGCGATCGCTTCTCTGCCAATGACCTGCCATACTCCCAGGGATCTGATTTCATCGGTACTCATGCCGCGAATGACCACTGTAGAAGATTGAGCGCCCACATTACCACCAGTACCTGTGAGCAAAGGGATAAAGGCCGTCAGTATTACCACTTGTTCTAAGATATCTTCCTGGGACTTAATAATTGTGCCAGTGATTGTATTAGTGATGAGTAAGACAAACAACCATAGTACCCGCTTCCGGGCAACTTGTACCAAACTCATTTGAAAATAGTTGTCACCATCGGATTGCACACCACCGCCCAGGGCGTAGATATCTTCAGTAGTCTCCTGTTCGAGAATATCAATCACATCATCAACGGTGATAATACCTACTAAACGCTGTTCTTTATCCACCACAGGTAGAGCTAAAAAATCATATCTTTGAATTAATCTAGCGACTTCTTCTTGGTCTGTATCAGTGTAAACAAACACAACTTCACGGGTCATAATTTCGCCAATGGTTTGCTCTGGCTGAGATACTACCAACTCTCGTAAAGAAACAATACCCGTCAAACGCCTGACGCTATCGGTAACGTAAAGGTAGTAAATCGTTTCACTCAGATGTGCCAGACGGCGAATGCGTTCTATGGCTTGAGATACCGTCAGACGTTCTTTGATATAAATTAACTCTGGGGTCATGATCCGCCCAGCTGTACCCGCTTCATAACCTAAGAGTTGGGCTGTAGCTTGACGTTCTGCTGGGCTGAGTTGTTCTAGCAAGCGGTTGACAACTTTGGCTGGTAACTCGTCAAATAATCTGGCGCGGTCATCCGGGGACATTTTATCTACAATGTCACGGACATCCTGGCTTTTGAGTTCCTCAATTAAATGTTCTTGAACACTATAGTCGAGATATTCATACACCTCAATAGCCTCAGTTTTAGGAAGCAAGCGAAAAACCAAAGCTTGCATTGCTTCTGGTAAACCTTCAATGGCCTCAGCAATATCCGCAGGTTGTACGGGTCTGAGAATAGATTTTGCTGCTTGTAAGTCCCCCAATTCTAGGAACATTCGTAGCTCATTTCGCACCAGGTCTTGCAATTCGCTACGGCTGACATTTGGAGTGGTGAAGTTGAAATTATTTGTTTCAGTCAAAATCTACTTTCCTCATGCAGTTGCAACAGGTTTACTACTTTTAGTTTAGGGGAATAATGAGTTTTATTGACGTAAATTTAACTCAGGCACTCTGTGGTACATCGCCGGTCAATTATTAATCTGCTTATGGCTAATTTCCGCCATTCCTACAGTTTCCCTGAGAGTTTTTTGGGCAATTTTTGTGATATATACTGTTATGGCAATAGTGGCAAGTAACCCAATTATTTGCATGACCCATTGCCAGATTTGCGCTTGTGGATGACTGGGCTGATTGGGAGTATTGACCATGGCTAAATCACCGGCTAAGGAACCTATATAAACGTACATAACTGTACCGGGAATTATGCCCAAGGAACCTAAGATATAGTCTTTTAGAGAAACTTGTGTAACTCCAAAGGCGTAATTTAACAAGTTGAATGGGAAGATGGGAGATAAACGCGTGAGTAAGACAATTTTCCATCCCTCTTTAGCGACTGCTAAGTTAATGGCTGTAAATTTAGGATATTTATCAAGCTGTCGAGACACCCAATCACGGCATAAATAACGTCCGATCATAAAGGCTACAATTGCTCCGATCACTGCTGCAATTAAGACATATACAGACCCCCAAACCAGACCAAATAAGCAACCACCTTTGATAGTTAAGACAGAACCTGGTATAAATAATATAGTTGCTAAGTTGTAAATTATCATATAAGCTATGGGTGCTAAAATACCAAGACTTTGCACCTGTGAGATGGCATCATTGAAAACTTGTTTAACTGGGAAATATCGCGCCAAAATAATTAGGCTAGCAACTAGAAAACTAATTATTAATAATTTAAGTCTTCTATGTAATTGGTTTTTTGTATCCATAAAATATTTCTTTAATCCTAAGGTACTAAAACACAAAGGGAGTTTAATAAAAGATGAATGGTATCCAAATATTAAGATGTTTAATTTTTGGATATATTAATATAGGATATTTATCAAGTTTTTATCGCCGATACCAGCGGCGAATGCGTTTCGGTGATATACCCAGAAGGTAAGCAGTAATCACTATTTGATTCAGGATTGTAGTGTAAAATACTCCTTTTTGCAACCATCTCCGCGCAGAAGTAATAACTGGTACAGGGATGATGATAATTTTGCCGATGCTTTGTAAACGACGGATGAGTTCAAAATCCTCCATGATGGGTAAATCTGGAAAATGACCAACTTGATCGAATACTTCTGCTGTTAAAAATATTGCTTGGTCACCATAGGGCATTTGACAAAAACGCGATCGCCAATTTACTCCTTTTTCTACCCATCTCAAAGTCCACAGGGTGGCATTAATCTGTAAAGCAAAGGCTCCCGCTACCATCTGCGGCTGTTGTACCGCTGTGCGAATCATACCATCAAATCCAGGGGGTAAGCGTGTATCGGCGTGGAGAAACAGGAGGATGTCCCCACTTGCAGCCATAGCACCTGTATTCATTTGAGTAGCACGACCAGGAGCCGAGGCGATGACCTTGACGTTTAAAGACTCAGCTATGGTAACAGTGTCATCTTGTGAGCCTCCATCTACCACTATTAACTCTACATTAGTGCTGGGTTGAGTACAAGCGATCGCCTCTCGAATATTTCCTGCTTCATTATAGGTGGGGATAATAATTGAAATTTTGTTATACACTGCTTTTGTGAAGTCTCACAAGAGGTTATTTTAGAGGATATTTAGAATAATACTTGGAATTGAAATACCCCCTTCCGTGTATGAGAGGAAGAGGGTTAGGGTTATCTTATCTACTTAATTACGAATTACCTTGGCGTAGCGCTTCCGCAGGGAAAAGCAAATATGAGCGATTATTTCAGTATCCGCCTTCTTCTTCGTATTCTGGCTGTCTTTCTTTGATTTTCTTGGGAATATTCACTGGCTTTGGTGCATCCTCCCAAGCATCGCCTTCTACATCATCATCATCGTCGTATTCGTTGGTGTAAGCTTGGGTTTCATATCTAGGTTTAGGAGGCTCTTGATATCTATCCCTAGGAGTAACTTCACTCCAGTTATCTTCCTCGTCTTCTTCGTATGGAATAGATTCGTACTGTTGGGCCCGCATGACTTGACGACGGGGGATTTCTTCTTCCACATAGTCTTGGGTCCATTCCTCCTGTTCCACAGGTTCAGGAGCGCGGACTCTGGTTTTAGGTGGTTGTAATGGTACTCCACTAGGTAGCTGATTTGTTGGTGAAACCGTGCGGGGAATATAGCCATATTCCTCTTCTGCTTCTCTTTCCCAGGGGGCTTTACCGATACCTAAGCGCTCTAGTACGCCCACTGTTAACTGGTTAACTCGCTCTTCGGCTCCTTCAAATACAATCAACCTACTCGGTCCGGTGCTGACGACTTCATCCATCGATAACTCGTAGGTGCTGAGAAATTGGTCAGGAATTTGGGGGACTCCTAAAGAGGCGACGACTATGGAAAGAATCCGACCAGTTTCGCCATTGAACTTGAAACCCCGCACTCTCCCTAATACTTCACCCGTTTCTGTGATTACTTCCCAGTTAATCAGGTTGCTTAAACTCTCAATCTCAATATCTTCGATCGCATCTTCGTTATCAACTAGAATTACATCACCAATTTGGTTGATAGTGTTGAGGTACATATAGCGTGGCAGACCCGAAATAGAGATCAGGCTGTCTCGCAAACCAAGAGCCACAACCTCTCTTTGATCAATATCAACCCAAAGTTGATTGACGATACCGAGCCGTTTGCCGTTATCGCGAGTAATCACCTGGGTGTTTAATATGTCGGAACGCCTAATTATCTGTTCAGAGGTCATTCTATACCGAGTCCTGATCTCGAATCCGGTTTATCTATACACTATTATTAACAAAATCTCAAGCAGATGCATTGGATGATTTTAATTTAATCCCCAATACTTGAGTGTAAGCTCCTCGTGCTTGAGTAACGCCAATAGTCCGTTCGGCCGATTCTATCATCGGACGGCGTAAACTCACAACTATAAATTGGGCTTGTTGGGCTTGTTGTTTAATCATTTTAGCTAATCGCTCGACGTTGGCACCATCTAAAAACATATCTACTTCGTCAAAAGCATAAAATGGGGAGGGGCGGTAACGTTGTAGAGCAAAGATGAAACTTAAGGCTGTGAGGGATTTTTCCCCCCCGGACATGGACGCAAGGCGCTGTACTGGTTTACCTTTGGGGTGGGCGACTAGATTTAGCCCACTGTTAAAAATATCTTCGGGATCTTCTAGTTGCAAATAGCCGTCACCTTCGGAAAGAACCGCAAAAATAGATTGAAAGTTGGTGTTGACCGCATCAAAGGCTTCTTTAAATGCTAGCTGTCGCAATGTGGTAAAGTTTTCAATCCTTAGGAGTAATTCTGTGCGTTCGCCTTCTAGGGTCTGTAGTTTTTCCGTTAGTTCTTCTAGGCGGTTCTGGGTGCGTTCGTATTCCTCTAAGGCCAACATATTCACTGGTTCCATGGCCTGTAAGCGTTTGCTTAGGCTGCGCAGTTCTTTTTGCAGTTCCTCTAAATCTACCTTGTCTGGTACTTCTGGTAAGGGATTGGGCAATTCTGCGCCGGTTTCTCGTAATTGGTTTTGCAATGCTTTCAACTCTTCGATCCGTTTGTGTTGGCTTTCTTGGAGTTTTTCTATTTCCCATTGCAGTTGTTGTTGATGTAAAAGTTGCGATCGCAATTCTTGTTCTATTTTGTCCCGTTTTTGTTTCTCTAACCCTAAATTTTCGCTGATTTGCTGTAAATTGACCTGGTTTTGATTAATTTCACTGCTGAGGTTAACTGATTGACTATTCAGGGAATTTAGTTGATTTTCTTGGCTGGTTTGTTGTTGCTGATATTGCTGGATTTTAGCTTCAGCTTCTTGGATGCGTTCTTGCGATCGCTGTTGTTGAGTTTGACAATTTTTTAATTTTTCTTCGGCTTCCCTTAATTCTCTCTCTTTTTGTTGTAGTTGTTGCTCTTGGTTTTTAATAGTTATTTGCATTTCTTGCCATTCTCTGGGGGTTTGAGATGCTTCTAATTCCCCTAACTCTTGTCGCAATTGTTGTAACTCATTTTCTTTTATTGGTAATTCCCGATCTAACACTGATAAACGGGATTGGGCGAGGCTGATTTTTTCGGTATTTTGGGTCAGTTGCGATCGCGTCCCATGCAATTGCTCTGTTAAATTCTTGACTTCTTTTTGCAGTTGTTCCCATTGTAACTGCTGTTCTCTCCGGGTTTGTTTTGCTTCTGCGAGTTCCTGGGTGTATTGTTTAGTTTGAGCCGATAAAGTAGTTATGGACTCAGTACAACGTAATAAAATTCGCTCAATCTCTCCCAAGCGCCCCTTTAAAGCTATAGCTTCCTCAGATTCCGCTGACTCAGTTTTCCCAAACCGCAATACAGAACGCTGACTATTACTCCCCCCTGTCATAGCGCCGCTAGTTTCTAACAATTCCCCATCTAAGGTGACAATCCGATACAAACCCATATTTTGCCGGGCTGTTTGGATACTCGTAAATACTACAGTATTACCGAATACATAACTAAACACATCTTGATAACGGCGATCGCATTCAATTAAATTCATGGCATAATTGACAAACCCGTGGGCATAACGCAAGGTGGCATCCTGAGTAAATTTACTAGGTTTTACCTTATTTAAAGGTAAAAAAGTTGCCCTTCCTGCCCGTTTTTGCTTGAGTAATTCAATTCCCGCCGCGGCTACGCTGTCATCTTCTACGACAATATGACCCAAACGCCCACCAGCGGCAATTTCCAAGGCTAACTGATAGCGGGGGTCTACCTTACCCAACTGTACCACCAAACCGCACAACCCGGGCAGTCCCGACTGTAAAATTACCTTACTGGCTTGGGTTCCCTGTACCTCCTGTTGGGCTTGGGCTTGGGCTTCAATTTTATCTAACTGGCGTTGTTTTTCCCGTTGTTCTTGTAAAAGTCGCTTTTGGGTTTCCTGTTGGATTTGTAACTCTTGTTCTGTAGCTGCGAGAGTTGCGGTTAAATTGGCTATGGGTTCGCCCCCTCCCTGAAACTCCATTTCCCAGCGACTACATTCCGCTTGTTTACCACTTAACTCCGGTTCCCAACTATTAACCAGCTGAGTTTGTTCAGTAATTAGCTGCTGTAACTGCTCATAGCGTTCCCTCAGTTGTGCTTGTTCAGTGCGTTGGGGTTCCAGGATTTGCAGTAAAGATTCAATTTGACGATTAAAAGCTGTTTGTTGCTGTACCCAAGCTTCCGAAGCGGAAGCGATCGCCGCAGCTGCTGACCTGGAAGCATCTAAAACCCCTTGGGCTTGATTTCGTGCTTCCACACAACCCAGAATAGATTCTCTGGCTAAAACCTCAGTTTGGGCTAAACTTGTTAGTGACTGCTGATATTGTGCCACATCCTGGTGAGTTTGGCTCAATTCTTGGGTTGTTTGGGTTATGGCTGCGGTTAATTCCTGTTGTCGGCGCTGGAGTTGTTTAAATTCCGCCTCTTGGGTGGCTAAAGTAGTTTGGAGCGCCAAGAGTTCCTCCTCACCCAAAGCTTTGACATAAGCATTGAGTTGTTCTAGTTGCTCCGTCTGGAGAGTAATGGCGCAATTGAGGTTATTTAACTGAGTAGTAAATTCAATATAACTGCGATCGCCGCCTTGAATTTGCGCCACCAAATTTTCTTGCTGTGCTTGAAGAGAGCGCCAAGATAAAACCGCCTCCCAGGACTGCTTACACTGAAACTCACTGCGGAGTACTTGATACTTTTGCGCCTTAGCACGGGCTTGAGATAGGCGATCGCGCTGTATAGTTAACTCAGTCTGAATAATCCGACAACTATCCTCCTTGTCCTTCACCTCATCCAGAGTTTTCTTAGCTTGGACAATTTTACGGTCAAAAGCCGCCACCCCAGCCAACTCATCAATAATTTCCCGACGTTCCCTAGCATTCATAGAGATAATACTAGTAACATCCCCTTGTAACACCACATTGTAACCCTCTGGATAAATCCGCAGGTTATTCAACTCCTCATGTAGCTCCGTCAGAGTACAAGGTTCACCATTAATATAATAGTTAGAGGTATAACTCCCCTGCTGACTTACCCGCAACCTCCGGGTTACAGTCCACTCAGTGACAGCACCCTCCCCAATCTGGGTTTGTGTCCCCGATACATCCCCCGACAAATCAAAGGTTACCGTCACACTGGCCTCAATTCCAGCGCGTCCTTTAGGCTTTTGAGCATTATTCACCAAATCCGGTAACCTATCCGCTCGCATTCCCTTAGAACTAGAAAGCCCTAAACAAAACAGCAACGCATCCAGGATATTAGATTTACCCGAACCATTCGGCCCAGAAATGACCGTAAACCCCGGTAATAGAGGAACCGAGGTAGTACCACCGAAGGATTTAAAGTTAGTGAGTTCCACGCGCTTGACGTGTACCATAGATGCTGCTTAACTGGGCTAATGTAGCATAAGTGTATCAATTAATTAAGATTTGGCAATAGGGATAAGACCATCTTTTAGCATCCTCTAGGGGAAAACCAGATTTAGGTTAAGTATGAGTTGACATTAAGCTGTTTCAGAATGGAAATCGTTCAGATATTTAGCAGTCTTAAAATCATCAATTTCACCCTGGTTGTCTCCTAAAAAATAGCGAGCTAACCCCCGGTTGTAGTAAGCTTGAGCATAATTAGGGTCAATCTGAATAGCTTGGGTATAGTCATCAATTGCACTCTGGTAGTCTCCTAAGTTAGAGCGAGCTAACCCCCGGTTGTTGTAAGCATTAGCATAATTAGGGTCAATCTGAATAGCTTGGGTATAGTCATCAATTGCACTCTGGTAGTCTCCTAAGTTAGAGCGAGCTAACCCCCGGTTATTGTAAGCATTAGCAAAATTAGGGTTAATGTGAATAGCTTGGGTATAGTCATCAATTGCACCCTGCTTGTCTCCTAAGTTAGAGCGACCATTCCCCCGGTTGTAGTAAGCATTAGCAAAATTAGGGTTAATTTTAATAGCTTGGGTATAGTCATCAATTGCACCCTGGTTGTCTCCTAAGTCAGAGCGAGCATTCCCCCTGTTGTAGTAAGCATTAGCAAAATTAGGGTTAATTTTAATAGCTTGGGTATAGTCATTAATCGCACCCTCGTTATCTCCTAAATCACAGAGGGCTAACCCCCGGTTGAAGTAAGCATTAGCAAAATTAGGGTTAATGTGAATAGCTTGGGTATAGTGATCAATTGCACCCTGCTTGTCTCCTAACTTAGAGCGAGCTTTCCCCCGGTTGAAGTAAGCTTGAGCATTTGGCACAGGTTTATCAACTGGGGAAACTGTCAAACTTTTTAAATAGCCCCGTAAACCCCCACAATAGAGCAACTCATTGATTTTTACCCTGGCTTCCCCCCCAGTCGCATTGGTCATATTAGTGGGTAAAAACCCTGCTAGGACTAAATGATATTGATTTTGTGCCTCATTGACTTGCTCTTCAATTAAAATACAAACCAAAACAGCATTTTTGTTAATTTCTTTTTGACTAATTGACCATTCAATTTGATCAAATTGACCCTGACGAGCTTTTACCTGAATACCAATAGATGAATCAGCAGCTAGGGTAAAGTCTACACCACCATCACCATCCTGATATTCTTCATAGTCAACCTCCGTGAGCAGATCACCTAAACGGGTTTTAACTACCTCCTCCCCTAGCTTTCCCTTCATGTTGTTAACAAACACATCCTCACTCTTAGAGTTACTACGTCTATATATATCAACCATGCGCCAGCAAAACCGCCGTAATTGCTGTAACGAGTCACCGGTGATCACGGTTAACTCACTGTGCTGTCCTGGTTGGTCACACTGGAGTAAATTACCGGATTTCAGTCGGTTGATGAAGTCGGTCTGTTGGGCTTGTAATATAGTTTTCCAGTCCATTAGTAAAAATTCGCCTTCATCTGACAAGGAATATTAACATCTTGAGGAGATATGCAGACGCGGGAAAAATCACAACCATCAAAAACCCAAGGGTGTCCTTGAGGCTTTTGAGCATTATTCACCACATCCGGTAACCTATCCCCTCCCATTCCCTGAGAACTAGAAAGCTCTAAACAAAACAGCAACCCATCGAGAATATGAGATTTTACCGAACCATTGGGGCTAGAAATGACAGTAAACCCCGGTAGTAGAGGAACCGAGGTAGTACCACCGCAGGATTTAAAGTGAGTGAGTTCCACGCGCTTGACGTGTAGCATAGATGCTGCTTAACTGGTCTATTATAGCACAAGTGTATCAATTAATTAAGCCTTGGCAATAGGGACAAGAGCATTTTTTAGCATCCTCTAGGGGAGAACCAGATTTAGGTTCAGTATGAGTTGAGATTAAGCTGTTTCAGGATGGAATATCATCGTTGAGATATTTAATTTTATCCATAGCAGTTTGATAGTCTTTTGTTTTTCCTTGTCTTTCATATATATTGGCAGCAGTCTCAAAATCATCAATTGCACTCTGCTTGTCTCCTAAGTCAGAACGAGCTAACCCCCGGTTGTAGTAAGCTTTGGCATAATTAGGGTCAATGTGAATAGCTTGGGTATAGTCATCAATTGCACCCTGCTTGTCTCCTAAGTCAGAACGAGCTAACCCCCGGTTGTAGTAAGCTTGAGCAAGATTAGGGTCAATGTGAATAGCTTGGGTAAAGTCTTTAATTCCACCCAGGTTGTCTCCTAACTTAGATCGATCTACCCCCCGGTTGTGGTAAGCTTGAGCCAAATTAGGGTCAATGTGAATAGCTTGGGTATAGTCATCAATTGCACCCTGCTTGTCTCCTAACTTAGAGCGATATACCCCCCGGTTGAAGTAAAATTGAGCAAAATTAGGGTTAATGTGAATAGCTTGGGTAAAGTCTTTAATTCCCCCCTGGTTGTTTCCTAACTGAGAGGGATATACCCCCCGGTTGTGGTCAACTTGAGCATTTTGCACAGTTTCATCAAGTGGGGAAACTGTCAAACTTTCTAAATAGCCCCGTAAACCCCCACAATAGAGCAACTCATTGATTTTTACCCTGGCTTTCCCCCCGGTCGCAGTGGTTATATTAGTGGGTAAAAACCCTGCTAGGACTAAATGATATTGATTTTGTGCCTCATTGACTTGCTCTTCAATTAAAATACAAACCAAAACAGCATTTTTGTTAATTTCTTCTTGACTAATTGACCATTCAATCTGATTAAATTTACCCTGACGAGCTTTTACCTGAATACCAATAGATGAATCAGCTGTGAGGGTAAAGTCTACCTTACCATCACCACCCTGATATTTTTCATAGTCAACCTTCGTGAGCAGATCACCTAAACGGGTTTTAACTACCTCCTCCCCTAGCTTTCCCTTCATGTTGTTAACAAACAGATCACGAACAGAAGAGGACTTATTTATATACTTGTCAGCCATTTCCCAGCAAAAATCCCGTAATTGCTGTAACTGGTCATCGGTGATCACCGTTAACTCACTGTGCTTTCCTTGCTGGTCACACTGGAATAAATCACCGGATTTCATTCGGTTAATAAAGTCTGTCTGTTGGGCTTGTAATATAGTTTTCCAGTCCATTAGTAAAAATTCGCCTTCATCTGACAAGGAATATTAACACCTTGAGGAGATATGCAGACGCGGGAAAAATCACAACCATCAAAAACCCAAGGGTGTCCTTGAGGCTTTTGAGCATTATTCACCACATCCGGTAACCTATCCCCTCCCATTCCCTGATAACTAGAAAGCCCTAAACAAAACAGCAACGCATCGAGAATATGAGATTTTACCGAACCATTGGGGCTAGAAATGACGGTAAACCCCGGTAGTAGAGGAACCGAGGTAGTACCACCGCGGGATTTAAAGTGAGTGAGTTCCACGCGCTTGACGTGTACCATAGATGCTGCTTAACTGGTCTATTATAGCATAAGTGTATCAATTAATTAAGCCTTGGCAATAGGGACAAGAGCATTTTTTAGCATCCTCTAGGGGAGAAGCAGATTTAGGTTAACTATGATTTATGACTTTTGATCGCCGTTGCGTGAGAGCAGTTCAATTTTATCTACAGCATATTGATAGCATACTTCATCCCCTGCTGTTTGATAGATATATGCAGCAGCTTTCCAGTCATTAATCGCACCCTCGTTATCTCCTAAATCACAGAGGGCTAACCCCCGGTTGAAGTAAGCAGAAGCATAATTAGGATTAATCTTAAGGGCTTGGGTATAATCTGCAATTGCTCCCTGATTGTCGTCTAAGTAATAACGGGCTGAACCGCGGTTATTATAAGTATCAGCATCATTGGGGTTAATGTTGATAGCTTGGGTATAATCTGCAATTGCTCCCTGTTCATCTCCTAGGTCAGATAGAATATTTCCCCGGTTATTGTAAGCATCAGCATCATTGGGGTTAATTTTGATAGCTTGGGTATAATCTGCAATTGCTCCTTGGTTATCTCCGGCATCATAACGAGCTAACCCCCGATTGTAGTAAGCTAAAGCGTAATTAGGGTTAAGTTTGATGGCTTGAGTATAATCATTAATTGCGCCCTGGTTATCTCCTATATCGGAGTGAGCTAAACCCCGGTTGTAATAAGCTAAAGCATCATTGTGGTTAAGTTTGAGGGCTTGGGTGTAATCTGCAATTGCAGCAATGGTTTCTCCTAAGTGATAGTGAACTAGACCCCGCAAGTAGTAAGCTGTGGCGAAATTAGGGTTAATTTTCAGGGCTTGGGTATAATCTGCAATTGCTCCCTGGTTATGTCCTAAGTAATAACGAGCTTTTCCCCGGTTGTTGTAAGCATAAGCTAAATTAGGGTTAATTTTGATGGCTTGGGTATAATCTGCAATTGCATCGGCGGTTTCGCCTAAGTAATAGAGAGCTACTCCCCGGTTGTTATAAGCATAAGCATCATTGGGGTTAAGTTTCAGCGCTTCGGTATAATCTGTAACTGCTAATTGCCTATTGCCTAATTTACTGTAAGCATTACCCCGGTTGTTATAAGCATAAGCGTCATGGGGATTAATTTTGATGGCTTGGGTATAATCTTCAATGGCTGCGCTGATTTCTCCTAAGTAGTAGCGCGCTTTACCCCGCTGGAAGTAAGCGCCAGCATTGTCTGGTTTTAGTTGTAATGCTTGATTACAATGAGCGATCGCACTCTCATAATCTGTTTTATTAAGGTATTCTTTAGCCATATCAATATACTCCTCAACTTCCACAGATGTCTAAGTTTCTAAATAACTATACAAATCTTAGCATTTTACATCAAGTCACAAAAATTACTCGTCTTTGGAAAATTAGGCTGATGGGGTGATAAAATCAACTGGAACCTCACCTGAACACCCCTGGTTGATTTGACGCGGGTATGTGTGGTATTCTGCAATTTAGTTGCTAGGATTCGTGAAGTGTATCTGTAGGTGATGCCTTAGTTTGGAGTAAGTTCAGTTCTTGGCGTGCGTCACGAAGACTATTTTGATCTCCAGTTTTTTGGAAAAGTTTAATAGCTTGTTGAAAATCGGCGATCGCACTTTGTGTATTTCCCTGTTTTGTGTGATTCACAGCCCTGTTATAATAGGCTAACCCATATTGAGGATTAATGGCGATCGCCTGAGAGTAATCTTTATCCGCAGCTTTGTAATTTCCCAATTGTAGGTGAACATTACCACGATTATTGTAAGCCGCTACATCCTGAGAATTGAGTTCAATAGCTTTAGTATGGTCTGCAATTGCACCTTGGTAATTTCCAAAAGAAAGACGATGAATACCTCGGTGATTATAAGCTGCTCCCCACCGGGGATTTAGCTCTAAAGCTTGATCATAATCTTTACCAGCTTTTAATCTATATCCTAACTCGCTGTGCATATCCGCCCGTCGGAGATAGGCGACTGCTTGAGGATGGCGATTAATGGCGTGAGTATACTGCCGAATGGCTGCATATTTTTGATTTTTGCTAGCGTAAATTAAACCTTTTTGATAATAAGGTCTAGCATCACCGGGATTAATCTTAATGATAGCATCAAAATCCTCCATAGCGGTTTGGTAAATTCTCAGACGACGGCGGAGAATACCCCGTTGTAAATAAGCCTCAATATAATTAGGTTGCAGCCTGATGGCCGTGCTAAAATTCTCATTAGCGCTTCTATTGTCATTCATCTGTACTAAGGCTAAACCCCGAGCATAATAAGCATAGGCATGACGAGAATTTAAGGCGATCGCTTTGGTATAATCAGTAATTGCTTCTTGGTATTTACCCAATCCATATAAAGAAAATCCCCTATCATAGTAAGCATCAGCATTTTCTGGGTTTAATTCAATAGCTTTAGTAGCATCTATCTTTGCTTGCTGATAGTTTCCCAACCGGTAAAATGTATTTCCACGGCTCTTATAAGCCTGATAATTGCTTGAGTCTAGTCTAATAGCTTGGGTAAAATTCTCAACTGCAGATTGATAGTTTCCCTCTTGATATTTTCTCAATCCCTCCTGGTATAGTTGCTCAAATTTTACTGGAGAAGCAATAGTTATCAGTGATGAAACTAACCTCAATACTGTCACTATCCCTATAAAACCTATTCCCCCTAGGATTAACCAAACTTTTGGGAGTTGCTTGTGAGTAAATTCATGAGTTTCCACCTGCTCTATATCTTTTAAAACTTCAATTACTGACTGGTATCGCTTCTGATAGTCAAAGCGTACCATTTGATCTAAAATTTTTCCTACCTCCTGACAAATTTGAATATTTTTCCGCCGCCAAATAATTGCCCCTGTTAGCAAACCTTTCTGCTGTTGTAAGGTTGATATTTCCTGCTCTGTTAAACCCATAATTGCCGCAATGACAATTATCCCTAAAGCATATATATCACTATTATATTGAGGTTGACCGCGCAATTGTTCTATAGGTACATATTCAAGATTAGCGACGGTATTGGTTATCAGTTCGGGAATAGCGCCAAAATTAACTAAAACTAATTTTTTATCTGACTCTCGACGGATGATATTTGCGGGGTTAATATTCTGGTGAATCACTCCCCGCTGATGTGCAAATACCAAAACTTCTAATACTTGAGATAAAACACTAATTACCTCTTCCTGTGTTAAAGGTATGCCCTGTAAAATCTCATTGGTTAAGGTATTACCAATAATATATTCTTCAACTAGATAGAATTTTCCATCTTCTTCAAAATAACTCACTAGATTTTGGATTTGGTCATGTTCCTGACTAAGTTGCTGTAACTTGTGTCCCTCATGGAGAAATAACTCTCGCAGTAGATTTAAACCCGGGAGAGTATCACCATCAGGATGTAGCTCCTTGACTACCAATTGACGACCGGGAACGATAGCATCTTCAGCCAAATAGGTTTGTACCTTCTCCTCTACATTCAGGACTTCCAGGATGTGATAACGCGTATCTAAGATTCTACCAGTCATAAGTCTATCAGTGATTACACTTATAATAATGCCTATTTCCTCAAAGCAATTGTAGTCATGAATCACTGAAGACCTAGGCAGATATTCAATGAATAATTAGGCGGGAACTACAAACTTTTCGGTACCAGCTAACCCAAAGGCGCTGTGAATAACCTGCAAAGCTTTGACACCATCTTCTTGTGCTACAACACAACTAATTTTGATTTCTGAGGTAGCAATCATTTGGATATTAATTTGGTTTTCGGCTAAAGCGTCAAACATTTTCGCCGCAATACCTGGTTGTCCCACCATCCCTGCACCAACGATACTTACCTTGGCGATCGCATTATCTAAGACAACCTCACCCCATTCTAATTCTCCCGCCACTTGAGTGAGCATTTTTTGTGTACTTTCCCCATCCATCTGCGAGACGGTAAAAGCAATATCCCTTCTAGGAATACCGTCAACTATTCGACACCGTTGAGATTGAATAATCATATCCACACTGACATTATGCTGTGCTAATAGTCCAAATAACCTGGCCGCCATCCCTGGTCGGTCGGGTACTTGACGAATTGCTAGACGTGCTTGGTTCATATCGAGGGCGACACCACGGACTGCGGGAGCAGATAACACAGCAATTGCTTCTGGTTTCTTAATGTCCTGGTCTTCTGCAATTTCAAAAGCTTGACGCAGTGCAGCCACAGCGCGATCGCACTCTGTCGCATCTACTACACAACTAACTTTAACTTCACTAGTAGAAATCATCTGAATATTTACTTGTGCTGCGGCTAAAGTCGCGAACATTTTAGCTGCTACCCCGGGGCGCCCAATCATTCCCGCCCCAGCAATACTGACCTTAGCAATATTTTGCTGTACCATCACCTCAGCCTCATCAGAGTTGGGGTGGTTTCTCAATGCTGGGGCGATGGCGGATGCTACCGCTTCCGCGCGTTTTAATATCGGTGCTGTGACGGTGAAAGCAATGTCATTAGTATTACCTTCATGTATAGACTGAATAATCAAATCTACATCTACATCTTGCCGGGATATTTCCCCAAATAACCGCGCTGCTACCCCTGGTTTATCGGGGACGCGCAACAATGCCACCTTGGCTTGGTCTGTATCAAACTCTACATCATCCACAGGGCGGGCAATTTCTAGATTCACTAGCGATCGCCCTTGGGGTTTAGGGGATGTTACCCAAGTACCAGGGTCATCACGCCAACTAGATTTTACCACCAGTGGCACCCCATAATTGCGGGCAATTTCCACAGCGCGGGGATGTAAAACTTTCGCCCCCAGGCTTGCGAGTTCGAGCATTTCATTACAGCTAATCTCCTCCATTAACTGAGCTTCTGCTACCAGGCGGGGGTCTGTAGTCAATATACCAGGGACATCGGTATAAATTTCACAAAAATTCGCCCCTATAGCCGCAGCAATAGCCACAGCGGAGGTGTCGGAACCACCCCGACCCAAAGTAGTAATCTCCATATCTCTGAGACTAGATATACCCTGAAATCCAGCAACTACAACCACTTTCCCTTGAGCAATTTGATGACGCAGCCGTTGGGTTTCAATATGTAAAATTCGGGCGCGGGTATGTTCAGCTTCAGTCACAATTCCTACTTGACCACCAGTCATAGAAATTGCTGGCTGTCCAATTTCTTGCAATGCCATACTAACTAAAGCAATAGTGACTTGCTCCCCAGTAGAAAGCAACATATCCATTTCCCTGCGGTTGGGATGGCGAGAAACTTCCTGAGCCATTTTCACCAGTCCATCTGTGGTTTTACCCATCGCCGAAACCACGACGACCACAGAGTTACCCGCCTTAACAGTCTTGTAAACACGCTGTGCAACAGCTTGAATACGTTCTACAGAACCAACAGATGTACCACCGTATTTTTGAACTATGAGCGCCATAAGTTTATATGTAATCAATGCTGCCTACTTTGATCAATGCCCCCCAGGGGAAGCCGAGAAAGTATTCCTGGTTGTTTAGTTTATTAATATCAGAATCAGCGCCGACAAAAAACCAGTAATTTCGCTTTGTTGGTAATACTGTGTTCCCTGTTCGGTGTTCCCTGTTCCCTCAGATAAAAATTACCTGTTGAAAACTTATTATCAAACATCCTCTCAGACACTGTTGTTACAAATTGGCACATTTGTTTTATAATTCTTAAACATCAGCATAATTTTGTCACTAATCTGTAGAAGTCAACAGCCGGGTGTATAAGAAGCTGTTGCAGGGCTGTAACACAGTAAAATTGAGGGATGCAAAATGTCAGATAGCCCAGGATTATATATTCTACTAGTCAGTGTTCACGGGTTAATTCGGGGTAAGAATCTAGAATTAGGGCGAGATGCTGACACCGGGGGACAAATTAAATATGCGGTAGAACTGGCTCAGGCTTTAGCAGCGAACCCACAAGTAGAACGTGTAGACCTGGTAACTCGTTTAATTAATGATCCAAAAGTTAGTTCCGATTATGCTCAACCGGTAGAAGTTCTGGGTGACAAGGCCCAAATTATTCGTGTTAATTGCGGTCCCCGGCGCTATCTGCGCAAAGAAGTTCTCTGGCCGCATTTAGATAATTTTGCCGATGAATTACTCAAGCACCTGCGCCAAGTGGGAAAACTACCCGATGTCATTCATAGCCATTACGCCGATGCTGGTTATGTAGGTTGTCGGGTTGCTGGTTGGTTAGGTGTACCGCTTGTGCATACTGGTCACTCCTTAGGACGTGTGAAACAACAACGACTTTTAGACCAGGGTGCTAAAAGGGAAACCATTGAAAGCACTTATCACATGAGTACCAGAATTGAGGCTGAGGAAACCACTTTGGCCAGCGCCGCTTTAGTTATCGCTAGTACCCATCAAGAAGTCACCGAGCAGTACGGTATTTATGACCACTATCAGCCTGATAGAATGGTGGTCATTCCGCCGGGGGTAGCACTCAAGGACTTTTACCCGATTCCAGAAAATTGGCAGGAACCAGGAATTTACCAGGATTTAAAACGATTTCTCAATCATCCGGAAAAGCCGATGATTATGGCGCTTTCTCGTCCAGCAATTAAGAAAAATGTCGGTACTCTGGTGAAAGCTTATGGTGAAGATCCACAGTTGCGTCATTTAGCAAATTTAGTCCTGATTTTAGGAAATCGCGATGACATCAGCACCATGGAATCAGACCCACGCCATGTGTTTGCAGAAATTTTTCACTTAATCGATCGCTACGACCTTTACGGATACGTCGCCTACCCCAAACACCATTCATCTGATGAAGTTCCGGAACTATATCGATTGGTGGCGAAAACACGGGGAGTGTTTATCAATCCCGCATTAACTGAGCCATTTGGTCTCACCTTAATTGAGGCTACAGCCTGCGGTGTGCCAATTATCGCCACATCGGATGGTGGTCCACGAGATATCCTGGAGGTCTGCCACAATGGAATGTTGATTGATCCTCTAGATGTGACCCAGATCCAGGATGCTCTGCGTACAGCCATCACGGATACAGAACAATGGCAAACTTGGTCTGAAAATGGATTACATCGAGTGCGGGATAATTTCTCTTGGTCTAGTCACGTAGAACGTTATCTCGAACAGGTGCAGCAGTTATCTCAACGACCAGTGCAATCTCAGCTGAGTCCCCTACCAAGGGCTTTAGCAAGTGACCTCCCTGATTGGAATATCCCTGACCAAAACCGGTTACCGATCGCAGATCGGTTTCTGGTTTGTGAAATTGATAATACCTTGTTAGGCGACCAAGAAGCTTTACACAAACTGATTGAGCGAGTACATCAGGAAGGTCAATCTACCGGCGTGGGTATTGCTACAGGGCGGAATTTGCAAAGTTCTTTGGATATGTTGGAAGAATGGGACTTTCCCAGACTAGATTTGCTGATTGTCTCGGCTGGTACTGAAATCTATTATGGACCCCAGGTAGTCCCAGATAGTAACTGGCAAAGACATATTAGTTACCATTGGAATGCTGAGGCTGTCCGTCAAGCAATGGAGACACTACCGGGTGTTTCTCTGCAACCCCCAGAAGCTCAAGGTCAGTTTAAAGTCAGTTACTTTATTGATGAAGTGAAATGTTTAAGCTTTAAGGAAATTATGCGTCATCTGCGGCGGCATAAGCTCCATGTTAAAGGAGTCTATAGCCATAATATGTATCTTGATTTGTTGCCTATCCGGGCTTCTAAGGGAGATGCTATTCGTTATTGTGCTTTGAAGTGGGGACTACCAATACAACGATTTTTAGTAGCAGGTGCATCTGGTAATGATGAATCAATGCTGTCTGGTAATACTTTGGGTGTGGTTGTGGGTAATTACAGCCGTGAACTGGAAAAGTTACGGGAATATCCACAAATTTACTTTGCTCAAGGAAATTATGCCTGGGGTATCTTGGAAGCACTAGACCGCTATGACTTCTTTGGCAGTCTATCTACAGCAAAAATGCAAACTATAGCAGATAATTAGCTGATTGTCAATGGATTTTCAGAACTACTAATGTCATATCATCGGTGTTTTGCCTTTCACCACCGATAAATTCCAGAACTTGCTCAAACAAATAATCTACAATCTCCTCTGGTCCACTGCAATACCTGCAAGCGGCATTAAAAGCAGCCACAAAATTCTCTTCATCGAAGCGATCGCCACTAGCCGCCGCCGCATCAGTCAACCCGTCTGTATAATAGATGACTGTATCCCCAGGTTCTAACTGTGCCTGGGCATTTTCGTATTGGCTATTGGCATCTAAACCAATCAGCATTCCCAAAGTATCCAAGCGGGTAATAGTTTTCGTGGCTGCGTGCCACCACAACGGAGGATTGTGTGCGGCATTACTATAAGATAAAACCCGATTTACAGGATTATATTCTGAGTAAAACAGAGTCACAAAGCGATGGGAATTTTCCAAATCCGCATACATAACGCGATTCAAATTTTGCAGAATTACACATGGGGAATTACCATGGAACACTTCGCCACGAAGCATTCCCCGCATCATGGTCATAATTAGTCCTGCTGGGACACCTTTACCCATGACATCGCCAATTACCAAACCCCAGCCCCTTGTTTCCTGGGTAGTTTTACCATTTAGCTGTACTTGATTGTGATTGGTGGGGATAAAGTCATAGTAATCTCCACCCACACGATTAGCGGGTTTACAGCGTGCGGCTAGGGTCGCACCGGGAATAATCGGACATTGACGGGGTAGAAGTCGCCGTTGAATTTCTGCCCCAATTTCTAGTTCTTGATCTAAGCGCTCTTTTTTCCTCAATTCTACGGCTAGTTCTTCGTTTTCAATGGCTACAGCTGTTTGATCTGCTACCAGTCTGACTAACTTTTGTCTGGTATCCGTCCAGCTATATTCAGGATCGCGGCTGAGGACGTAAAGCCAACCCCGTTCTGTATGCTTGACGAGAATTGCTGTGCCAAAGATTTGCACATCTGGATCTAAATAGCGATGGATTTGGTCATCTAACATCCCTGTAGCTGTTGCTAAAGGTCCTGTATGAGATAGAAGTGTGATTTGACTACTAGCTGTTTCTAGAGCTTTGCGGATATTCTTACGCTGGCGGCTATCCTGCCAGTGTAGTTGCTCTAAGCGAATTTGACCATTAGGTTTATGTAGGAATAAAGCACTACCATCTGCATCTGTGACTCGAGTGGCGATCAGTGGTATCAGCTGTAAAAACTGGTTCAAATTATTGAAACTTCTGAGGGCAAATCCTAAAGAACTGAGTAAATCTTGGATTTTATTTTGTTCTCGGCGCAACCGTTCCACAAGTTCTTTGAGTGCCACAACTGGTGTGACATCCGTCTTAGCACTACTATTAGTATCAGTGGGTTGAGAGGGCAGTTGAGACACAGGCAAAGGTATGATTGCACTTAATATAGAGTTTAGGTTACTGAATAAATCAAGTAAATTGCTAAGTTATATTGGGACAAGGTGGATATTTTTAGCAATAGTCACAAGACTTAACATCGAACTAGAGAGAATTATTGTATTTGCTTATGATATCTCTAGCTAAATATTGATGCAATTTCCATCAACAATGAGTAGGTAAAAATCAGCCAATACTCTCATAACATATAAATACCCTAATTTTTCTAGAACTTAATTAGCAAATCATACATCTTTGGAGTCAAAAAAATTTTAATTTTATTATTGCTCACAGGTTTCTCATCCCCAGCATTAACTTTTATAGGCAATTACTCCTTGCCTTAATTATTGAGTGTTCTGTTTGTATTTGACTCTGGGATGGGCAAAAATCAACACCCTTGAGATTTATCAATCCGTGATGTGGGGAAAACCAACACACCAAGACAGATGTCTGAGGAGATGAAACAATTTTTGCCGACTGAAACACCAGCTAAATGGGGGTCTGTGCCCTCGACTTTGTGAGCATAGCAAATTTTCCATCTAAATATCCCCCACAGGAGATGAATCAGCCAGACCCAGAAGAAATATTAACTAAAAAAATCCCAATTAGCCACTCAAGAGAGCTTCAACAAATTCGTAACTAGAAAAAGGACGCAAATCTTCCATACCTTCACCAGCGCCAATAAAGCGAATGGGCAAACCCAGCTGCTGCACCACGGCTAAGGCAACACCTCCCTTGGCTGTACCATCTAGCTTAGTTAAGACTACGCCCGTGAGTTGGGCGGCTTGGGAGAAAACTTGAGCTTGGCGCAATCCATTTTGACCTAAAGTGGCATCTAAAACCAATAGGGATTCTATTTTGGCATTAGGGGCTTTTTTGTCGATGATCCGGCGGACTTTGCCGAGTTCGTCCATTAAGTTTTTCTTATTTTGCAGTCGCCCGGCGGTGTCTACCAATAGTAACTCCGTTTCTCGTGCTTGGGCGGCGGCGATCGCATCAAAGACCACGGCGGCGGGGTCTGTATTTTTCCCCGGATTAGCAATGACTTCCACACCGCTACGCTGGCCCCACACCTTCACCTGTTCCACTGCTGCGGCCCGAAAGGTATCTGCGGCCCCAATCAAGCATTTATAACCAGATTTTTGGGCTAGGTGGGAGATTTTGCCGATAGTAGTGGTTTTCCCTGCCCCATTCACCCCGGTAATCAACCAAATATTCAAAGTTTCCTTTTCTGGGGCGAAGCTGAAACTTGGGGCTTTTTGTAGTGGCGCGTCTAACATATCGCGCAAAATTTGTTTCAGGTAGGCGATCGCCTCTTCTGGGGGCGTTACCTCTGCTAACAGTTTTTTCTGGAGGGTATTGACAATGTAATCTGTAGCCTCCACACCCACATCAGCTTGGAGAAGTGCGGCTTCTATTTCCGACACAGCCGCTTGATTGAGTGGTCCTTGGCCGACAATTGCCTTAAGTTGGTTAAGAATATTGCGGCGGGTTTTGTCTAAACCTTGCCGGAGTTTTTTCAGCCAGGTAATTTCCTCCACAGAAATATCTTCTGCTCGCCTACCTTGGGCGGCCAATACTTCTGCTGACCAGAGAAAACCTTCATCAAAAGCTAATGCTTCTTGATCTGGGGTAGTTTCTGCGGTGGTAGCTGGGGTTACCACCTCTGGTTGAGCCACTTCAATAGCCGCGGCTATCAGCCTTTCTTGCTTGGCTTGCCGTTCTGCGGCCGCCCGTTCTAAAAAGGATAAATTACTGGGGGCTGTGGGTTCTGGTGTAGCTGCATCTAGACTCCCTGAGTCTAGATTATTGGCAGTTTCCACATCTAACTCTGCTGTAAGGGCGACTTCACTGACTACAGGGGCGGTGTCTAGCACAGTTTCTATTGTTTGTGCTTCCACATCTGCGACTTCTGGTGCTGTTGTTACTGGTGAAGCTTGTTGTTTTTGCTGGATATTTTTATAAGCAGATTTGGCAAAGGCCAATAAATCTTCTGTGGGGTCTACTTGGGGTTCTGTTACTGGAGGAGTTACCTCTTGTTTTTCGGCGGCTGGGGTATCAGAAGAATCCTGATGTTGACGCTGGAACCAATTAAAAGCCATTACATCTATAAGTATTAGTTGATGATTTTAACTAAATATCCTCAAGGGTCTTGAGGATATTTGGGGGGGGGAAAATTTGCGCTTTAATCTACACAGGTGCTTTTTGTTCGGTAAATCGGCGCAGAACACCATTAATAAAACGATGACCCTCATCTCCACTGTAGCGTTTAGCTAGCTCTACAGCTTCATTAATAGCTACTCTGTCAGGCAGATTGAAAAACATCATTTCTGCCACTGCGATCCGCAAAATATCTCGGTCTATTTGGGCTAGGCGAGTCACTTGCCAATCTACTAAAGCTGAGGAAATATGTTCATCGATAATCACTCGGTGTTCGTTGACTATTTTCACCAGTTTAATGGCATATTTGCCAACTTCCTTATCTTGATTTGCTAATTGAATCAATTCTGGGAACTCAACTGCGGCTCCCAGTTGATTGATAGCGGTTTGGGTGTAGTTAATCGCCTCTTTCAGGAGGTTTCTGGCTGTATCGATGTCTGAAGCACGAGTTTGGCTAGTTAAGAGGCGATCATTACTGCGTTGTAGTTCTCCAGTAGCATTATCTAGAGTATCTTGCACTTCTGATCTCAGGGTGCGGACTGTGGCTAGTATTAATTTTGGTAGATGCTCTTCTGTTAATTTTTTGGGGTTAATTGGCAACTGGCTGAGACTTAAAAGTGCCAATTCACGGGCAATTTGCTGGGGTTTTCGTTCTTGCATTGAAGTATGTGCTTAAGCACTAATGAGAAAGGTGAGTATGGCCGCAATGGTGGCAAAGTCAAATAATCATACTATCTATTGACTGGAAACTTTGCCGTTTTCAGGGTTGTGTTTCTATATTGCGCTCCTGAGGTATAACTAGGGGGGGTAGAGTCTTATTCTCAGCGATAATCCCTCCAGAGACTAATACTTTAAAAGCATCTTCTATGGGGATAGATAGAGTTACTACCTCATCTTCTGGAACTATGGCATACCAGCCGGTGGTAGGATTGGGGGTACTGGGAATAAACACACTCAACATGGGACGGGGCATATGAGCTTGAATATCGGTACTGATATTACCGGTAACGAAGCCGATCGCCCATATTCCTTTTCGGGGATACTCTATTAGAATTACCCGGCGAAACTTGTCGCTGGAATCTTTGACCAGGGTTGCTAACAGCTGTTTGAGAGTTTTGTATACCTGCCCTGCTAGGGGAATTGCCTGCAATAGGCGCTCTCCCAAATCCAATAACCAACGCCCAGCAATGTTCCTAGCCATCAACCCTATTAAAAGAATACTTAGTAAAGGGACTGCCAGCCCCACAGCTAAATTCAGTATATTTACTACTATAGGTTGGAGTCCGTCAAAGGGATTGAGTTGTTTAGGAATTTTCGTCAGGAAGTTGATTACCCAATTAGCAATGGTAATAGTTAGCCAAATAGTTGTTGCTAAAGGAATAACTACTAATAAACCGGCAATTAGGTCATTTTTTAAGTCTTGTTTTAGCTGATTAATTCCCCAGTCTCTATGCTCCTGTTTGAGATTACTAGAATTTTTGTGATTGCTATTCATACCAGCACACTTATCAAATTCTCAAGAGTTAATTGTAATATTTAATACTTTAGCTAGAGGGTAAAGATTGCTAGCATCTGGAATAATGCTGTAAAAATATACACTTGCTGCTCAGGAAACAGCATTTTTCTAGTCGGGTGCATATAGAGATTGACTAAGGAAGAACATGGGGGATGGGATGTGTGAGACTTGTAAACCATTATTGCAAGTCTCTAATATACTACTGATCCTATCGCGCTGAGTGAAAAGCTGCTGAAAATTCTGTAAGTCTTAGATTACAGCTAAAGAAGGATGATAATTTGTCACTGAGCGGGGGTTTTTTTTGTGAAAATTAAGTTAATAATATTTATCTTCACTAGTGACCGAGATATGTTTCATCCTTCTTAAACCTGTCCAGCCAATAATGATATATCCCAGGGATAAGAGCAAACTACTCACACCAATTCGCAGTCCAGACTTCCAAGCGTTTCCTCTGGCTTGTTTTTCAGCTTCTTCGCGACGTTGGCGAATTTCGGTTAATCTTTGATTTGCTTGTGCTTGGGGGTCTGTTTGCTGGGCGATAAAAGTCTCGAGTTCTGAGGGATTGGCTTTAAATTTCTTGAGTAATTCTTTCTGTTGTGCGGGAAGTTGAGGGTTATTGAGTGCTTGTTGGTATGTTTGGTCATTTTTGAGCAGCTCGGTAAACTGACTTCTGAGTTGGTTGCGCAGTTGTTCTAATTGAGCTTTTCCTTGCTCATTGTTGATTTGGGCTTGGAATTGGGATAACCGATTGTTAACTTCATTTTCTGCTTGTTGAGCTTCTTGGCGGATTTGGCCGAGACTGTTGGCGCTCGCTTGTCGGACATTATTCAAGTGTAAGGGGAAAATTAAGAGGAAAATCAACCCTAAAATACTGGAGAGTATCAAGATAGGAAATCTGATATCTATAGGTTTGGGGCCATCGCTATGATGAACAGTATCAGCCCAATAACCGGCGAATAGCATTCCTATACCCACTAAAGGTACAATACCTCTGTCAACTAATGAGGTAGCTAAATTGATTTGCCATCCCGGATCGGTGGGTTGGAAGGGTAAAATCACAATTAAAAACTCTAGGAAGAAGGACAAAAGTAAAATTATCCCCACTACCTTGAGTGTCAAAGCAGCATTACCCGCAGCAAGACGATTAGTCATAATTATTTTTCGTGTATGAAAGTAATTTTCCTATTTAAAGTTACCTGAATATTGTTGCCAAATCGCTAAATCCTCTGGAAGATCCACATCACCTAAAGGAGGTAGGAAAGAAACTGATATTTTCAGGTTTTCAGCAATATTCATAGTTTGTTGTAAGACTTGAGAAGTTCCCCAATGGATATTAAACAATAATTCTGGGAAGGGACGACACAAGCCAATCAAGTAATAACCGCCGTCAATGGCCGGACCCAATACCAGGTCATGGGTGTGTAGCTGCTCAAAAGCTTGGGTGAGAATGTGAGCATTGATTCCGGGACAATCTACACCAATAATAATTACTTTTTGAGCGCCAGATTGCCAGGACTCAGTTAGCGATCGCCCCATGCGGGAGCCTAGATCTCCTTCTCCTTGGGTATGGTAGAGTAAATCATATCCTAGCCAATCTGCCATCAGTTGCAAGTTACCACCGGTGAAACGTACTTCCCAGGATATAGGAGTAGTTTTTTGTAGTGCTTGCACCTGAAGTATTGTATGTTCTGTCATCTGCCGTTGTAAATTGGCAGCACCCACAGCACCCAAAGCAGGTATAAGTCGGGTTTTGGTCTTACCTGGTTCTGGGTAGCGAGTAAAAATAATTAAGTGCTGTTGCTGAATATCTAAAAATTTTAGCACATTCTATATTAAGTAATTATTCGTTGATTAGCTTGATAATTTAGGGATTGTCCCAAATTGAAAAAACCCCCACTTGGGGGGTATAAGTATTCTCTCTCAGGTAAATAGTAAAAATTAAATCTTGTACTTGATACCTTTTTTCACAGCTTAGTAATGATTAAGATTAATTCCGGCTTCTTTAGCCATGGCTTCTAAGCCTTTGGTTTCTAGGGTTTTGATGGCTTTGGTGGAGAGCTTCATTTTTACCCAGCGATTACCACCGGCCCACCAAACACGCTTATTTTGTAGATTTGCGTGTTGTAGGCGTTTGGTACGGCGGTGAGAGTGAGAAATGTCAAAGGCATTGTTAGCTTTTTTACCAGTTAATTCGCAGCGACGAGACATAGCAACTATCTCCAAGTTTTTATTTGAATACAACCTTTCTATTGTAGTCCCCAAAAGGGCGTGTGTTTCTATTTGCTGGCTTGTTCTGTCAGCTTAGTCAGCACTTCATTGGAGCGTTCAACAAAGGATTTCATTCCTTGGGGGTCAAATCCTTTTTGAGTCATGAGGGCTAAATCATAGACGTGTTGACAAATCATGGTAACTAATGGCTCTGTAGATGATTGACCATCTCCCTGAATAATACTACCTTGGTTGAGATTTGCTAGGTTTTGAATCAGAGGATGAGCGGTATTCACCAATAAAATATGGTCTTCGGGGAATTCTACATTTTGTTGTTGCATCATGGCGCTCATTTCCCGCATACGACGCAGAATTTCTGGTAAGAGTACCATTGCGGGTGGTGTTCCTTGGGGGTCTTCTGATTTTAAGGCTTCGGTGCGGATGTTAACCTTGGGTTTGTTGAGGGATTTTTCAAAGAGTTCTTTAATGGTCTCGCTCTTGGTTTTGTTGGTTTTGGGGTCAACTATTTCCCCGGTTTTGTCTTGGTCTAGCAGGGTATTATCTAGGTCGGAGTCTACCCGGGTAAATTTCACATCGGAGTATTCCCGTTCTAGGAAGTTAATAAAGTGGGTGTCGATGAATGAGTCCATAAATAGGACTTCTAACCCTTGGTTTTTGTGAAGTTCTATATATGCGGATTGACTGGTTTCATCGGTGCTGTAGAATACGCGGTTTTTATGGCGTTCTTCGTTACGTTCCAGGTATTCTTTCAGGGTTGTGTATGGTAGAGCAGATGAGTTTGAGGTGGTAGTTTCCCACGCATCCCCTTCTGATGTGGGGGTTTCGGCTTTTTCTTCCAGTTTGGCTGTGGTGCGGAAGATGATGATGTCTTCGATTTGTTTTTTAAATTTCTCGTCGTTGAGAACACCGAATTTTACAAAGGTGCCGAGGTCTTTCCAAGCGTTGATGTATTGGTCGCGGTTGTCGCGGTATAATTCTTTGAGGCGATCGCCTACTTTCTTGGCTATATAGTCGCCGATTTTGCGCACTGTGCGATCGCCTTGTAATGCACTGCGGGAGACATTCAAAGGAATATCTGTACTATCAATTACACCCCGCATGGGCATAAGAAACTGGGGTATAATTTCTTCACAGTTATCGCTGACAAAAACTTGATTACAGAACAGCTTAATTTGTCCTTTAGTCACATCCACATCGGGGCGCATTTTAGGGAAATACAAAATCCCGTTAATAATAAAGGGGTAATCAGTATTTAAATGCACCCATAACAGCGGTTCTTCCTGAAAGGGGTACAAATAGCGATAAAATTCTAAATAATCTTCCTGAGTGAGGTTATGAGCAGACTCCCGCCAAGGTGCCTTTTGCCTATTCAAAACTTCACCTTCCAGTTTAATCGGTACTGGCATGAAGTCGCAATAAGTCTTGACAAGATTCCTAATTCGTGCTGCTTCTAAAAATTCTTCTTCCTCTCCTTGGAGGGTGAGAGTAATAGTAGTACCGCGTGTGCTGCGGGTGGACTCATCTAAAGTAAAAGCTGGGGAACCGTCACAGGTCCAGTGAACAGCTTGGGCTCCTTCTTTATAGGACAGTGTATCAATTTCTACTTTTTGCGCCACCATAAAGGAGGAGTAAAAACCCAAACCAAAGTGACCAATTATCGGTTGGTCTGATTTACCTTCATACTTGTGAATAAATTCTTCAGCACTGGAGAAAGCCACCTGATTGATATATTTCTTCACTTCTTCGGCGGTCATACCAATGCCATTATCGCTGATGGCTAGGGTTTTTTTACCTTTATCGATGGTAATTTGAATTTCTGGTTCACCGATATCGCCGCTAAATTCCCCAGCACGGGATACCATATTCAGCTTTTGGATGGCGTCAACGGCGTTAGATACTAATTCCCGGAAGAAGATTTGATGGTCTGAGTACAGGGACTTTTTGATAATGGGAAAAATATTTTCAGTATGAATACTGATTGTGCCTTGTTCGAGCATGACTGGTAAATTTGATGTTAATATCTGATTTTAGCTGTCAGTAGGATTTAGAGATTCCTACCTATAGAATTTTAAAGGTATAGTCCCGGCTATTGCACCGTAATTTGGGCATTGTTTCCCCCCCATGGTATGATTCGGATTTCCGTATCTTGGCTGAGATACTTAGGTCTACCCTAGGGGAGAACAGAGCTTTTTACTGGGTTTTTGACTCTAATACTGTGAGGGTGGAGGGTGAAATAGTCACTTTGAGGGGGACTGTTTTACTAAAGCTTAAACCCTGGTCTTGTTTATCGATGTAAATAGTGTCTCCAGGGATGAAGGTATTTTCTAGTAATTTGGTAGCTAGGGGGTTTTCTACTTCTCGCTGAATTGCTCTTTTTAAAGGACGTGCGCCGTAAATTGGGTCATAGCCTACTTCTACTAAATAATCACAGGCGGCGGCGGATATGTCAAAGGATATTTTCTGCTCTTGTAAGAGGTTTTCTACCCTTTTTAGTTGGATGCGGATGATGTCGCGCATTTCTGCACGGCTCAGGGGGTGGAAGAGGATGATATCATCTACCCGGTTGAGAAATTCTGGGCGGAAGTGCGATCGCAGTGCATCTGTGACCCGTTTTTGCATCATTTCATACTTACTCTCATCCCCAGACACATCTAAAATATATTCGCTACCGATGTTACTAGTCATGACTATGACGGTATTTCGGAAATCTACGACTCTACCCTGAGAGTCAGTAATTCTCCCATCATCTAAAACTTGCAGCAATATATTAAATACATCGGGGTGGGCTTTTTCGACTTCATCTAGTAGCACCACGGAATAGGGGTGACGGCGCACAGCTTCGGAAAGTTGACCCCCTTCCTCATAACCCACATATCCTGGAGGCGCACCTACCAGGCGAGATACGGAGTGTTTTTCCATATACTCGGACATATCCAAACGGACTAAAGCATCATCGGAATCAAAGAGAAACTGCGCTAAAGCCCTCGCTAGTTCAGTTTTACCTACCCCTGTGGGTCCCATAAACAGGAATGAACCAATGGGACGGCCGGGGTCTTTCATTCCCGCACGGGCGCGACGAATGGCTGCGGATACGGCGGTGACTGCTTCCTGCTGTCCAATTACCCGTTGATGTAAATGTTGTTCAAGTTTTAGGAGTTTTTGGCGTTCCGAGGCTAAGAGGCGATTCACCGGTATACCAGTCCACTTAGCGACAATTTCGGCGATGTCGGCTTCGGTGACTTGTTCGCGCAATAATGTAGAGCCTTGGCTTTGAATTTTTAATAGTTGGGCTTCTTTAGCTTCGCGATCGCGTTGCACCCCTTCGAGTTTACCATACTTTAACTGGGCTGCTTTATTCAAATCATAGGCTCTTTCTGCCTGTTCAATTTGCACCCGCAAAGCGTCCTCTTCTTTTTTTAAGCTACTAATAGCCTCTAATAATTGTTTTTCCCCTTGCCATTGTTCATTAAACTGTTGCTGTTTCACCGTCAAACTGGCAATTTCTTGTTCAATGCGCTCAAAGCGCTCCCTAGCTGGGGCGGTTTCCTTTTCTTCCCCCGCCAAAGATAGCTTTTCCATTTCCAACTGCATCAAGCGGCGGTCAATAGCTTCTAATTCCGCTGGTTTAGAGGTAATTTCCATTTTCAACTGAGCCGCGGCTTCATCTACCAAGTCTATGGCCTTATCTGGTAAAAAGCGGTCAGCAATATAACGGGCGGATAAAGTAGCAGCGGCGACTAAAGCTGAGTCAGAAATTTTGACATTGTGGTGAACTTCGTACCGTTCCTTTAACCCCCGGAGAATAGAAATGGTGTTTTCTACACTGGGTTGACCGACGACAACCTGCTGAAAACGGCGTTCTAGAGCTGCGTCTTTTTCAATAAATTTCCTGTATTCATCTAAGGTGGTCGCTCCAATACAGCGTAATTCTCCCCGAGCTAACATGGGTTTGAGTAAGTTACCCGCGTCCATGGCTCCTTGTTGATTGGAACCAGTACCGACAACGGTATGTAGTTCATCGATAAATAGGACAATTTGACCGTTAGACTCGGTGACTTCCTTGAGAACTGTTTTCAGGCGTTCTTCAAATTCCCCCCGCAATTTCGCCCCGGCGATTAAACTACCAATATCTAAGGAAATCAATTGACGATTTTTTAGAGATTCCGGGACATCGCCATTAACCATACGCTGTGCTAGAGCTTCGGCGATCGCAGTTTTACCCACCCCTGGTTCCCCAATCAGCACGGGGTTATTCTTACTGCGGCGAGATAATACCTGAATTACCCGGCGAATTTCGTCATCTCTCCCAATTACCGGGTCTAATTTTCCTGCTTTTGCTTGTTCTGTTAAATCTCTGCCAAATTTTTGTAGTGCTTCATAGCGAGATTCTGGGTTTTGGTCTGTTACCTTTTGGGTACCGCGAACACTTTTAATGTGAGTTCCTAACTTAGCGCTATCTGTGTCAAAACTTTTGAGAATCCGTTTTCCAATCCGTTCATCATCGGCAAAAGCCAAAATGATGTGTTCTACTGAGATATAAGCATCCTCCATTCTTAGCCTGGTTGCTTCTGCCTTATCTAGTAAGATATCTAAAGAGCGCCCCAGATAAAGCTGATCATTTTTCCCAACTTTGGGTTGACGCTTGGTAAAAGCTTCTAACTGCTGTTGTAACCGCAGGGGATCAACCTCAGCGCGGGTGAATATCCGCACAGCTAAACTGGTAGGTTCTTGTAAAAGGGCTATAATTAAATGTTCTACTTCTAATTGTTGTTGTTGATATCCACGCACTATATCCTGAGATTTGACAATCGCTTCCCAGGCTGTATCAGTAAATTTATTGGGATCTGTAGGCTGCATCTTTAAGGATTTGAGATTGGGTAGGTTCAGAAAAGTGTTAATCTGTGAGTTGTGGGTGACGGTCGGGCGCAGGTTTCTGACACTCTGGCCTGTTTCCCTGTAATTAGCCTAGGATGAAAATCTTGTTTAGTCATCCTGAATTATTTTCATGATTTTGCCAGTCACCGCACCCCATACAGTTAGGAGAAAACTCTTGTCATGGGGTGAAGATTGGGAGGAATTTCCTGAGCAATTGTAGCCGATGAGTGTCAGACCCAAAGCCGCCCATCCCTGACAGACTATCTTATCTAGGTGCTGACCCTTCCCATCTGAATTAGTTCAATTTTATATCCATCTGGGTCTTCTACAAAAGCAATAACTGTAGAACCGTGTTTCATCGGTCCTGGTTCCCGGGTTACCTTACCGCCCCGTTGTTTAATTGCCTCACAAGTGGTATAAATATCATCTACACCCAAGGCGATGTGACCATAGGCGTTACCTAAGTCGTACTTTTCTACTCCCCAATTATAAGTTAATTCTATCACGGTGTTTTGGCTTTCATCGCCGTAGCCGATAAACGCCAAGGTAAATTCCCCACCGGGGTAGTCTTTTTGGCGTAACAATTTCATCCCCAGGAGTTCGCAGTAAAATTTCAAAGATTCTTCTAGGTTACCTACTCTGAGCATTGTGTGTAGTAATCGCATATTCACCTTACTGTTAATTCTGACTTGTATTTTATTCTTCTATTATGAAGCCAGACTGCCTTAGGCGATCTGCTTGCAGCAGCGCTTCGCTATCGCCTAGGGTAAGTTGTAGCAATTACCTGGGTAAATTCGATACTAAGTGAAAATGGGATTTGCTCAGTGCAGCAGCGATCGCGCAATCAACCCCGACACTGCGATCTGTGCGATCTGCTTGCAGCAGCGCTTCGCTATCGCCATGAAGCTCGACAATGGGGATCCGGGGGTTAGAAACCCCCGTCTGAAAGCGAAAGTCGGATGAATCCGACTGGCTGACTGTTAAATGTAACCAGAGTAAGATCCCCGACTTCTCACATAATTAAAGATAGTCTAGGATGACTGAGCTAGAAGTCGGGGATCTGTGTGACTGTGATAGGGGGCGTAAGATCCCCGACTTCTCACATAATTAGAGATAGTCTAGGATAATTTAGCTAGAAGTCGGGGATCTGTGGGGAGAGTAAGATCCCTGACTTCAGGTATGGGGATAAGCTGCTCGGTGCAGCAGCGCTTCGCGATCGCCTAGGGTACGTTGTAGCCATTATCCCTGTAAATTTCATACTAGATGACAAACCGATTTTTACTATATTCTACAGCTTCTTTGGTTGAAAGTTTAACGCTGGAGTTATTACTGCGAAGGTAAAATACCTCTTCTTCTCTACCGCTATTATCTTTAACTTTTACATATACAGGTTTGGGTGAAGGTTTAACAATTACTCGACATACATCCTGTCCACTTACTTGATGAAAGGTAATTTGGAATAGTGTACCACTATCTTTACCTATTTCTCTTAACAGTAAATCATTATTTAAAAACAGCATATAGCCGTCGTTATTTTGTTTTCTCAATGTTTGATAGTCATTTGTTAAGCCCAAGGGTTCGCCGTCGTCATTTACTCCAATTAATAATGTACCTCCATCTGCATTTAAAAATGCCGCAACAGTTTTGACGATTTCATGTTCCATTGCTTTATCTTGTTTATTGTCCCGTAAATTCCAACGGGATGTTGATTTGAATTCGATTTTTGCCCCTTCTCCCTGTTGAATTAATTCGATAATTTCTGCATCCCCAGTCAGGGGTGCAAAGGTGCGGTAAGCCTCTAATGCTGCTTGTTTGACTGGTTCGGGAACAATGGGGAATGTGGTGAGAATATAACTAAATTCTGCTTCTGTTAAACCGTAAACATGGGCTATGATTCCATCTAGTTCTGCACGCAGTTGGGCGCGTTCTGTTTCGTTGGTTACGCCATTTTTATGAGATTCTAGTCCTACTTCTTGGGCGAGTTCGTCAAATTCTGGTGTGGTACAAATAAGTTTAGCTGTACGTTGTACTATGTCGTTAAAGTATTTATCTCCTTCTGTTAAGCGTGGTACTGGTAGTTGGTAAACAAAAAACATATTCAGGTTAGTAGTTACTTTTTGGCGTAAACAATAATCAATCACAAAACTATTAAATATTGTTATTCCAAATAACATTTCTTGGTTATTTATAGCAACTTGATAATCTTCTGAATATATTTGTGACACCAATAATGAGTTACCACAAAATACAGATTGAGGTACAATACTTGAAATTAATGAACGCTCATTTGTACTAGATGCTACTGAACGAAAACCAAGTCTATATGTTTGATAATCTAAATCTTGACCCTCATCAATCCCATTCTTGCCTAATAACGCTTTCCTCCCTTTCTGTTCATCTACCCAATACCTGGGTTGAGCATAAAGGTGAGTAAACTGATGAATCATTTTCCCTTCGTAAAGTGGTAATTTCCCCTTCCCTGGTTGCTGCTGAAATAACTTGCTATCATTTGTCATATCAAATTCACGAGTTAACCGCAAATTCCACTTACCGTTTATCTTTTCACCAAGTAAGGGAAACTTGAGCATTTTTTCAGCAATATTAATATCTACCTCTTTCTTAAACTCCATCACAGAAAGAGAATCAGGTGATAATCTACGAATTAAAGGCACTGAAATTTGAATATGTTCATCATGATTTTGTAAAAATAGCTCAATTTCATTAACTCGCACAGCTTCTCGTGGGTCGATACGAAATGCAGACCTAAATGAATTTGTCACTCCTCCTTTTTCAAAAGTTAATAAGCAGAATTTAAAGCGATGGTCTACACCTTCAAAAATAAATCTTTCATTAGACAGTCCAAATACTGCATCAATCTTAGTTTGGGTAAATAACATTTCCCTGAGTTGCTTAGTACCCAAATCTGTGTAAATACCAGAGGGAATAATAATCCCACACTCCCCACCTTTGCGTAATAGGTTAAAACATTGTTCTACAAATAATTTATATAAGTTAATATCTGTACCAGACTTTTTACCATTGACAACAGAAATCTGATTTTTATACTGTTCTGCTGAACGATAGTAAGCACTGACATGGGGAAATTCACTCTGATATTGTAACCAAGCTTCAGCAATTTTAGGAGTTTGTAAAAGTTTCTTTTGTTCTTTCTCAAACTCTTTAATATTCATTTTGGTTTTTCTCACTAATTCATTATGCTGAAGGAAAAACTCTCTAGCATTAGGCTTAAATATTTCCCAAGGTGGGTTTGTGATAATTGCATCGAAACCTTTTTTATTCTTTTGTAAAATTTCATCAAACTCGTAACCCCAATGAAAAGGTTGAAAAGCTTCAATATCAGCCAGTGTTAAATCCCGTTTTTGTGATTTACCATTTAATTGTACTTCCTCGTATTTAATTCTTAATTTTTTAAACTCTTGCAACAAAATATCATTCAAATTATTTTGTGCTTCTGCTTTTTTAGCATCAATATCTTGACGTAATGCTTGTAAATCTTCACTATAACTACTAGCATGACGATAAGCAGAAATCAGGCGATTTTTTTCTTCTAATAACTGACTGTAAGTCTTACTGAATAAATCCAACTGTCCCCGACGAGAAGAATCATAATCTGCTTCATTTATCTGCATCAAACCAATTAAAGAATTACCTGCCATAATATTAAAATCAATATTAGGTAATGGTTCTAATTCATCCACAGTATGAGCAGAAGCAACCAATTCTAAAAATAACCGCAGTTTGGCAATTTCTACCGCTTCCGGCATGATGTCAACGCCGTAAAGATTATTAGTGATAATTTGCTTTTTAATATAATATTGTAGAGAAATATGTGCGGCTCTGTCTTTATCTAGACGCTGTTTAAGACTCGGATCTTTAATTCTAATTTCAATCGTGGCAATTACACTAGAATAAATGTAAATCAGTGTTTGCAGTGCCGCAATCAAAAATGCACCAGAACCACAAGCCGGATCTAATAAAGAAAGATTTGGTAAAATATCATAAAGTAACCGTTGACATAAATTACTATCTAGTTTGGTAATTAAATCATTAATACTGTCAAACTTGCGGGGTGCTGCTAATTGGTTTACCTGGTCGAGAATGAGTTTATTGATGGTTCTGTCGCATAAATAAGAGGTAATTTCCGGACGGGTATAGTAAGCACCGAAAGCTTTTTGGTTAATATACTTTTCAAAAATATAACCTAATACATAGGGATTAATTTCATTATCATTACCTCCTAGTGTATCATCCAAATTCCAAGAGAATTTAGCAAATAAATTCAATACATTTTCAAAAGCCGAATCCGGGATAGAAATATTATTGTATTCTTGCTCAATTTTATGCTTTAAAAATAATCCACCATTCAAATATTTAACATCACCAATTAATGCTTTAGCGGGTTCAAGACGTTGTTCTTCAGGTTTCGCAAACCCTTCAAAGAACAAAGCGTTTAAAAATTCTTGAAAAAATAAATTTTCACCTCTTGCTTGACTTTTTTGTAATTGATTTTGCAAATAGAGAGTATTATCAACATCATCTGCAAACCCCTTAATAAATCCCTTGCGTTGGAGAAAATAGACAAGCATTAAGCGGTTCAGTAAAACCGAGGTATACCAACGCCTATCTGCTTCATTATCAATCCCCTTAATTAAACTTAAAAAAGTAGTATGTTGTTGTTGAAATTCATTGAAAAATTTCTTGGTTACTCGTTCAACATCGAAACCTCTTTGTAACCGTTCTGCAATATCAATAACTGTAATATTTTCTAATTCCTCGATAGGAACTCGTAAAGCACTAATTTTACCTAAGAGTAAATCACCGGCTTGACTTTTAGTATAAACATGGTTGCGGGGATAAATTTTATTTCCTTCTCTCTTCACCCAATACCATAATGATTGAGTGCGCTCACTATCAATAAAAATTAACAAATTTTCTAAATGTAATTCAGCGATTTCTCTATAAATTGCCTCAAGGGTCTGACTATTAGGTATTTGACCAGAATCAGAGGTAATTTGCAATACAACTGCCCCCGCTAATTCTGCTATTTTACTACGGGTGTAATTTTCGCCATCAACTTCCATCACCACAGGTTTTTCTCGTCCTGGAGACTCCCACCCTAGTTGTTGGATGAATAAGTCCTGAAAATTAAAATTTTGCAGCAGTTCGCGGCTTGAGGTGAAGTCAATGGACATATTATTTAAGATAAAGAAACTGCATGAACCAGCCATAGTCCCCAAATACTTTGATGGTGACTAGCATCATTAGTTTTTAATTATACGCAATAGGTGTAATATATGTCATGTTAAAAAAAAGTGAAGATTAGTTTACGCCTGTTACGCTTGAAACAATCCCAATGAACAAATAATTTGGGGTTCTCGCTTCTCTACTTCTTCACTGACAATACACAAGCGTTCGTCCATTCGCAGTGCTACCACTAAGTCCGCCAACTGCTGATTACTGATACCGCTTCGTAGTTGCCGATTGAGAGTATCAATTGCTGACTGTCGCAAGGGATAACGGTAAATATCATCAATAGCTTTCAGCAGTTCATCTGTGACAAAAAGTGTACCTTTCATCTCCTGTGCATAACTTTTGAGTTGTTCATAGGTACGGAATCTTGCACCAGAAGGTCTTCCCAACTGACCACCAGCATTTTTTTCTTCTTGGGCAATTAATTCCGCACCCTTTTTCACTAATTCATGGTGCTGCTGATTTTTAGGTATAGCTGGTGTAGATTCTGCACAGGCCGCCGCCCTCAGCACTCCCAATTGGGATTGAGTAACGCTGTTACCTTCCCTGTCAACATAAATTAAGGAATCATTACCATCGGTGGTTTTCATGTACAGTAGTACGCCTTCTGGTTGCACAGGTTGGGGAGTATGAGCGCGGGTGGAATAAACCACACTTGGCATTTCTTCAATTATCTTTTTCAAAGCTGGGTTATTATCAGTGGCTTTTTTCCAAATTTGAAATGCTTCTGAGGTTAAATCTACTTCTGCATCTTCTTCCCCATCTAAAATTCCCGATTTTTCATTATATAAATCAAGAATTACTTGAGTATCGTCATCTTCAAAAAATGCTTCATCTGTTCCTACAACTTCGGCATTTTCTTGTAATCTTTGGCGAAGTCTCCCCCGTAAATTAATAATCCGTTCTACTCCTTCTGCTGGTAAAAAGGAATAACAGAGAATTTTTTCGGCATTTTGTCCAATTCTGTCTACCCGTCCAGCCCTTTGAATTAAACGGATAATTGCCCAAGGTAAATCCCAATTGACAATAATTGCACAATCTTGTAAGTTATGACCTTCGCTGAGAATATCAGTGGCAATTAAAACGCGCAGTTCTTGTTTTGATGATATCTGTTCTCGTTTACCATTACTCACAGGACTAAATCTGCTGGTAATTTCTGTTGGATGTTTAGATTGTCCTGTTACTCCAGCCACATTAGTAATATTCCAAGTTGGCAAATTCTCAGTTAGATAATGAACTGTATCTGCAAATTGTGTGAAGATTAGAACTTTTTCATGAGGGTGAGTTTTGGTTAAAAGGTTAACTAGGGCTGCAAGTTTTGTATCTGTCTGAAGTTGCCATTGTCCAAGTTCCTGTAATATTTTTATTAAAGATTTGGCATCTGCTAATAAATCTCGTTTCAATCTTTTAACGTCAAATAATGTAGAACGTAGCCACTTAAATCGCTTTTTATATTTGGATGTATATTCTTGGTAAATTGATTCTGCTTTTTGAGAAAAACTCTTTTCTGTGACAGTTGTATTTTCCTGTTCTTCTTGTGGAATCTCGTTACTAGAATCATCATCTTCTGTTTCTGTATCAAATAAAGTTGCTGCAACTGAATCTGTATCTTCATCGTTATTCCTAGTATCTAATAGTTCAGCATCCTGAGTACCAATAGGAATATCTAACCCCTGTTCTATTGCATATAAATAAATAAAGTTACGTAAAATATGGCGTTCAATTGATTGAACAAAAGCAATACCGCTACTTTCTAAGCGTTTAAATAAGTTGGTACGGGAAAAACCCATCAACCTTCTCCCACCGCGAAATAAACTATTTAGTTGGCGTTGTTCTGATTCTGTCGGTGGTTGTTTATGTTTGGAATTAATGTAATTACCCAGTCCATAGCGGGGTAGATTAAGTTGATTAATTACTTCGACTATTGATGCGGAATAAAGTTGAGAGTATGGGTCAGAATTGGCATTTTCTAAGGTGAATTTAATGGTACGAGGTATGCGGTCTGGGAAAAAAGAACGACTGCCATCTGCAAATTTTAAATATTTACGTCCAGCTTCGTCAACATGGGCATAATTTTCTTTAATAAATGAACGAGTCCGACGTACCATGTAGCGTTTCATCAATTCTCGCCAATCATCAGGATGTTCGCTTTTTTCAAATGCTGCTAAGGAACGTACAGAACATTGATGCTTTTTAATAAACTCTAATTCTCCTCTAGTTCCGCCTCCTAGTTCATTAATTAAAGCTTCTGGTCTAAATCCCAAATTTTCGTCTTCTGGGACAAATAGCCGCAATTGGGAAGAAAGGTCTAAATAAGTTTTATTGTAGGGAGTAGCAGATAAGAGAATACATTTACTTTCATTAGCAGCGATATATTCGGCAATTGCTCGATAACGTTTTCCTTCCCGGTTACGTAAATTATGACTTTCATCAATTAATACAACGCGGTATCGGCGTAGTTCTGGTAATTGATTCTGGACTTTACTAATTGGCATTACCTTAGCATACAGCCGATATTTATCTACATATTCTTGCCACATTTCTACTAAGTTTTTAGGACAAATAATCAGGGTCTCTAAATAACAATCTTCTTGTAATATTTTCCCTAGGGCAGTTCCTACTAAGGTTTTCCCTAAACCAACTACATCCCCAACCAGTACACCCCCACGTCTGGTAACATGACGTGCTGCTAATTGTACTGCTGCTTTTTGGAATTCAAACAAGTTATTAAATTCACGGGGAATGCGAAATTCGGAAATTCCGGCGATAGCTTCATGGGATAGATGATAAGCAATCTTGAGGTAGATATGATAAGGAGGAATTAATTCTGATCTTGCCCAACTTTCATCAATAATTTGCCCTAATTCTTGGGAGATATCTATACAACCGTAATCTTTCCAACGGTCGTCAAACCATTTTTGGAGTTTATTACAAGCATCATGATCTAAAATGTCAACGTTTAATTCTCCTTGCTTTGCCAAACCAGGAAGTGTGAGGTTACTGCTACCTAAAAATCCTACTGTGGGTGTGTTCGGGTCTTGGCGATGGACAAGATATAGTTTGGCGTGGAGAGGGTGGCGCAAAAACAGTTTAATAATTAATTTTTTTGTTTTCAGTTGGTGACTTAATCGCCTTAACCCTGTTTCATCTTCATTGGTAGGCGCACCAATAGTTAACTGTTGGCGAAATTCAGAGGCCATGCGTTTTTTGAAGCGAACAATAGCACTATTATCAATTTTTCCTTCACCAGTACCAAGGGTAAATGCAGCATGGAATTCATCACTGGGTAAAGCTTGCATTCCTATTAGTAACCGACAACAAGCGCGTTCTCCACCAATATATTGTTCAATTAAATCATCTATTTTTCGCCAACCTCTCAGATTAAAATAGCCCACACAAAAATCTGCTCTATAGGAGACTTTAAGTGTATCTCTTAATATGGGCAATAATTGTAATTCTATGTTGTCAAATATGCGCGGCATAATTTATTTTTATCAATTATTAAATTGACCTAATTTTTGCTACTAAAATCTTTTTTACCTTTTGTTTGACTTAGATTAACTCAGATAAATATTATTATTTATTTTAACAAAAAAACGATTTTATGTAGTTATTTTTATATAAGTTTTTAATATAAAAATAAGTTATTAATAGGACTGACGCAACTGGCACAGGCGATCTGCAAGCAGATCGCTAAATGAAAGTACATTAGTATTGGGTTTTATAGCAACGGACATATTGGTTAGGACATCATCATTATGGTTTTAAGGGAACAGGGAACAGGGAACAGGGAACAGGGAATAGTGAGTAGGGAATAGTGAGTAGGGAATAGGGAATAGGGGATAGGGGATAGGGAATAGTG
>NZ_JANQDF010000033.1:0-14109 GCF_029891675.1 Anabaenopsis tanganyikae CS-531 | reverse complement strand
TTAAATGGGGCGTACAACATATTAAGAAAAGCAGTCCTGAACGCTTTTGCAGACGGGATAGAGGGGTTAGGAGTAACTCCAATCAGGTTTACCCCTGGTAAAGTGACTTTGTAGATTTGTCTATAATTTCACAAACTCTTTACGTTCAATTGCGGGTCGAGCTTCCCGTGATCGTGACTGGGAATATGAACCAGAAGTATGGTTAGCTCTGTGCCGAATGCTGTTATCTTTTGCTGAGTCTGGATATTTGGGTTACAAGGAAACTTTGTTAGAGTTTCCCCTATCCCAGGGTGAAATTCCGGCTGTATTAAAAGATGCGGCTACTTGGGATTGACTACTGTGGTCGGTACTAACAGGCTATCTTCTAGTTTCCCTATACCGAGAAAGCAGGTGTCTTGATTGTACACTCTGGCTATGCCGGCAAAGTCCCCATTTAGGGTGATTTTTTGCCCCTGACACCATCTTACAGCCGGTATATTGGGTAATGTCACTGATGGCAAATGTTCTAAAGGTACATCTGGGGAGATGGGTTGAAATGTCCCTGTTTGTAGTTGTGTTTCTAGGTCACTGAAACTGAGGCTATGTGGCAGGTTAAAACCGCTACTGGCAGTACGTACTAAACCGGCAAGAGTCCCACCAGTTCCTAGGATAGCGCCTAAGTCACGAGCAATGGCTCTAATATATGTACCACTACCACAGGCGATCGCTACATCCAATTCGGGAAAATCTCCCCATCGCCAATCTAAAATTTCTGTGTGAAAAATTTCTACTGTCCGTTTAGGTACTTCCACGGTTTGACCTTGGCGCGCTAAGTCATAAAGGCGTTTACCATCAACTTGGATGGCGCTATAAATTGGGGGGATTTGCTCAATTTTACCTTGAAATTGTGCCAATGCCGTGGTAACTTGAGTCAATGTCAACCCTGGACAAGGTTCACAGCTAATGATTTCACCCTGTAAATCATCCGTTGTGGTCTGCACACCTAAGCGAATGGTCGCTGTGTAGGCTTTATTTTCTGGGAGATATTGTAATAATCTGGTAGCTTTACCCAGAGCGATAGGTAAAACACCCGTCGCAGCTGGGTCTAATGTCCCCGCGTGTCCCACACGTTTGAGTCGCAGAAGTTTGCGTACCCGCGCTACGCAGTCGTGAGATGTCCAGTCATAGGGTTTATTTAAATTCAGAAACCCTTCTAGGGGCAAATTTTGTAAGCTCATATATTATAATTAATCCTTAATCTAATTGCCTTTGCCTAGGGCGATCGCCACTGAACCAGTTACGACTAACAGTGCGCCTAATATGCCAATTACAGTTAAATGTTCTGTGGGCATCAGAGTAGGGTAAACTGTTGATAGGGTGGCAACGGCAATTAAGGTAATAATCGGGGCAATAGCTAACACTGCACTAACTCTTGATGCTGGCCAATGTTGTAATGATTCCGCAAAAGCACCATAGGCGATGAGGGTATTTAAACCACAAAACAGTAAAACTAATAATTGGGAACTGCTCAAGGTGACAATTTTTCCGGGTTGAGCAAAGGGGGTGAATAGTACAGCACATCCCCCATATATAATCACCATGATTTGAGCAGAGGACAGGGAGTTTAATAGTTGTTTTTGGCATAGGGCGTAAATAGCCCATGCTGCAGATCCTAGAACTATTAAACCACTACCAAGGATATATGTTCCCTGGACTGTAATTAAACTCAGTTGCTCATGGAAAAATATCATATATCCAGCAGTGAGGATACTCACCCCTATCCATTGATGCACTGTATAACGCTCTCGGAAAATTACCAAACCACCTAAACTTAATAATAGTGGCGCTAATTGAATCAAAACCTCAGCGTTACCCGCAGAGGTGAAGGCTAACCCTTGCATAAATAACAGGTAGTTAAATCCTAAAAATAGGGTGGCGATCGCTAATAATACCCCTGAACTAGAGCGCAATTTTTGCCAATCGGGTAATTTACCCCCCAATCCTAACAGTACAGCTAGGACTACAAAGGACAACAAAAAGCGAAACCATATAATAGTATAGACATCCAGAACTCGTAAACTTATAGTCAGGGCGATCGGTAAGATTCCCCATAACCAGACTGTTAATAACGATAATCCTAAACCTAAACGCCAACGACCGGAACTTTGATGCATAAGTTAACTGCTGGGGAGTGTCAAGTTTGTAATATCTCTAACAACTGGGATTCAGTCAACTGAGGAATTCCTAAAGCTTCTGCTTTTGCTAACTTAGAACCCGCATCTTCACCCACAAGCAGATAATCAGTTTTTTTGCTGACTGAATTAGTTATCTTACCCCCGGCTGCTTGAATTAACTCTTTAGCCTTATCTCGTGTTAAAGTTGGTAATGTCCCCGTAATTACTAAGATTTTACCAGCTAATTGGGAACTAACCTGAGTCACTGTTTTTGTTTCTTCCCTGGTAGCTAGTTGTAGCCCTGCGGATTGCAACCGGGTAATTAACAATTGATTAGCATCAATCCTGAACCATTGATATACAGATTGGGCAATTTCCGCACCAATACCATAAATACCAGCAATCTCCGATTGTTTAGCTGTGGCTAACTTTTCTACGGTGGGGTACTTCTGAGTTAATAATTGGGCATTGACATTACCCACGTGACGGATACCTAAACCATATAGTACCCTAGACCAGGGTTGATTTTTTGATTGGGCGATCGCCTTGATTAATTTCTCTGCTGATTTTTTCCCCATTCTTTCTAATGCACATACATCACTTTCTGTCAAGTCATATAAATCAGCGACAGAACCCACCAAACCCCTATCCACAAGTTGATAAACTGACTTTTCCCCCAGACCTTTAATATCCAAAGCATCCCGACTTACCCAATGTTCAATTCCCCCTTTGAGAATAGCGGGACAGGAAGCATTAACACAGCGGGTCACCGCTTCACCCAATTCTCTAACCACCGGTTGACCACAAACTGGGCAATGGGTGGGCATAATAAAAGGTTGAGCATCATCTGGACGCAGTTCTGGGAGTACCCGCACCACCTCCGGGATGATTTCCCCAGCTTTACGCACAATCACAGTATCTCCAATGCGGATATCTAACTGCATAATGCGATCGCTATTATGTAAAGTAGCGCGGGAAACCGTAGTCCCAGCTAATTCTACAGGGCGCATTTCAGCCAAAGGCGTTAACGCCCCCGTGCGTCCCACATTCACAGAAATATTTTCTACCCTAGTCGGCGCTTCTTCTGCTGGATATTTTAAAGCAATAGCCCATCGGGGGAACTTCTGGGTAAAACCTAGGTGTTCTTGTAACTTAAAAGAATTTAACTTGACTACTACCCCATCAGTCATGTAAGGTAAAGATAGGCGTTCTGTGTCCCAATATTGGTAATATGCTGCTACCTCAGTCATAGAACCACAGAGTTTATGATTGGGATTCACAGGAAAACCCATAGTTGCCAATAACTCTAAAGCTTCCCATTGGGTATTAGCAATACTTGCATCATCCATCCCGGAAATGTGCAAGGTATAAGCAAAAAAATCTAACCGTCGCTGGGCGACAATGCGGGAGTCTAATTGTCTGAGTGTACCAGATGCAGCGTTGCGGGGGTTAGCAAATAAACTCTCTCCTGATTTTTCCCTCTCGGCGTTAATTTGTTGAAATACCTCCAAAGGTAAAAACGCCTCCCCCCGGACTTCCACCCGGTTGAAACTTTTAGACCCAGCAAAATGTAACTTTAAGGGAATTGAACGAATTGTCCGCACGTTTTGGGTAATGTCTTCACCCACTACCCCATCACCACGAGTTACACCCCTAACTAAAACCCCATTTTCATAGGTTAAAGCCAAAGCTGAACCATCAATTTTTAATTCTGTAACGTATTCTACCCCATCTATTATATGAGGTGCTTGTCGTCGCCAGCGTTTATCCCATCTTTGCAATTCCTCAATATTAAAAGCATTCTCTAAACTGTAGAGAGGAATGTGATGACGTACAGAAGTAAAATGTGTCGCTGGTTTCTCACCCACGCGCTGGGTGGGACTGTCTGGGGTCAGTAATTCAGGATAGTTAGTTTCTAGTTCATACAATTCTCTATATAGTTGGTCATAGACAGCATCCTCCATCATGGGCGCATCTAGGACATAATAAGCATAACTAGCCTGTTGCAACAACTGGCGTAGTTCTTCTATATGTTTTAGTTCCGAGTTAATCTCTGTCATGGGACTGTAGAAATATCCACTATATAGGATGATTAGGGTATTCTTCCAGGTGACTCGGGTTGCTCAGGTTTAATAGTCGCTGTCAGCTACACATAGACCTTTACATTTTATGCCATTGGTGGCAGTCCGATGACAGTGAACACAGAGAACTTTTTCTTTAATGTTGTTTGTATCCGTGCTTGGCTGTAATTTATCTTCTTGGCTGGGTGATTTTACAGTCATAAACCATGAAATAATTTTAGGACTGTTTCCATTTTATCAATATTTTAGAGGTTATTGCATAAGTTTTCAGCCGTAATTTTCATCACATCTTTACCCCATTTAATCCCTTAAATCAAGTCCCTCCCATCAAGAGGGGAGGGTTAGGGTGGGGTCAAACAATATTTGATACACTAATCATAAATTTTCCAACATCCTCTTATAAATCCAACTCCGTTTGACTTACTTTAACTTCCTTCTGCTTCTCCGCACTTCTGAGCACTTCATAACTTAACCGGATATTTAACCTTTCTTTTTTCTCCAGAATATCCGCCACCGTCACAATCTGGATTTTATCACAACTATGGCTCATGTATTTATTTTGGTAAAATCCCGCCTCTTTTGCAGTCTTAAGCATCTGACTAGTGGGAGGTTCTAGAGTTATCAATATGGCAATACTAGCATTTTGTAGGGTCATTGTTCCCAGTAAATCTCGGATATCTCCTGATTTTACTTTCCCTGATTTGACTTGAAAAATCATTTTCTCAGTTTGATCATTACCTTGGAAATAAACAATCCCATCTACACCTTTATCAGCACCTTTTTTATTGTTAATTACTGCTCTGTTGTTAGTGTAAGTTAAAATTGCCCATTTCTCAAATTCTTTGCGGGTGCGATCGTCTGTTTTGTTGGCTAATGCGATCGCGCTTTCTCTATCTTTGGGTATACCATGGAGATTTATGGTTTCTAATACTCCCTTCCCAAAACTATCTTCTAATCTTTTTAAGATTAAGCTAATACTTTGATAGGTGATATCAATCCCTATCCATTGGCGTTCTAATCTTTGGCTGACTGCTACTGTTGTCCCACATCCACAATAGGCATCTAGTATGATATCATTGTCGTTAGAACTCGCTTTGATGATTCTTTCTAGTAGTGCTTCTGGTTTTTGCGTAGGATAACCTAAACGTTCTCTGGACTGAGAATTAATGATTGGTAAAATAATAACATCTGGTGAAGCAACCAAAGGTTTCTGTCTAAAAATAATATTCTTATATTTTTCAGGTTTTAATTTACCTTGTCTAACCGCAGCATCATATTTGTCTTGATTATATACAATTAGTTGAGAGTATTTCCCCTTGTCTGAATGAATTACATTACTATCCCAACCCCTTTTAACTTTTATTTGCTGGGAATCGCTCATCTCAACTTCTGTTAAGTTGAATGTATGGTTATTAGATTTGGAATAAAATAATATAGTATCATGCATTTTTTGGAATTGACTTTGAACGTTTGTCCATCTGCGATAATGCCAAATAATTTCATTTCTAAAATCACCACCCTGAGAACAAAAAACAGCATCTAATACTAACTTTAAATAATGACTCGCATTAGGATCGCAGTGTAGGTAAAAACTACCCGTAGGTTTTAAAACTCGGTGAATCTCCGTGATTCTTAAAGTCATACTCACTAAATAAGCAAGTAAACTACCCTTCCCTAAAACATTTTCTAACCCGATAATTAAATCAATACATTGCTGAGTAAATAAACCATGGTAATTAGTAATAATTTCCTCTATTCCATGTATGGCGTGGTCGTCCCATTCCCATGTATCTATAAATGCTTGAGCTTGGGCTTTATCTTCTGAGCCAATATTATTGTAAATTTGATTGTAATTGCGTTTAGAATTAAAAGGCGGGTCAATATAACACAAATCAACAGACTCATCTTTTATATAGCGTCTTAAAACTTCTAAATTATCTCCATAATAAAGTTGATTAACCATGATGTTTCTGTGGTATGCTGCTTTGCTTGGTTTAACCCTGATTAACCCTTTTTATACTTAAATCGTTTTTTGCTATAGTAGAAAATACCTGATATTATCTGACGTTATATTAAAAAATATTAACTAAATACCTGAAAAAACCTGATTATATCCTGGGGAATTAAGTTATAATTCCTACAGGTGCTACTGACTCTAAGTTTTATGAATGTTACGGAAATTTTACAATTTGTAGATAATTTAGTCTTTACTGAAACAGAACAGCATTTAGATGATTTACAAAAAAAGATTATTGAAGAGGTGTTTAAAGGGAGAACTTATAAACAAATTGCAGAAACCTATGATTATGATGAGGGTTATATTGGTGATGAAAGTCGCAAGTTATTTAAAATCTTATCTCAACACTTGGGAGAAAATATTAATAAATCTAATTTCTGTTGGACTTTAGAACGAGTAAGAGATTCTTCTAATTGTTCTCAACAAATTCTTAATTATGGAAATAATAATATTACTTGGTATTCTAATTATGAAAAACCCCTTCATCCCCAAAATCAACCACCGAATCAACCTGATAACACTGAAAAATCTATAAAAACTTATTATGATTTAAAGCTAGCGCCAAAAGTTACCCAGTTCTACGGAAGAGAACAAGAGCTAGAATTATTACAAGACTGGACATTAAATCATCATATTCCCTTAATAGCCATATTGGGACAAAGGGGAACTGGGAAAACCACCTTAGTTAAAAGGTTTATTGATATCAACTTACAGAAATTTGAATTAATTATCTGGAGAAATCTTAAAATATATCCATCTTCCGTGAATGAGTTATCACATCAAGTCATTACAGAATATTCGGGAACTATCACGCCTAATTTACTAGATAAATCTCTGCTCTACCAATTTTCCCAGTTATGTCGCGAACAAAAGTGCTTAATTGTCTTTGATGATGTCCAAACCCTATTTACTCCCGGGGAATTTGCGGGGAAATATCAACCTCAATATCAAGATTATCAAGGGTTATTTCAGATGTTCACAGAATTAGCGCATCAAAGCACTATAATTCTAATTAGTCAAGAACAACCTCCAGATATTCGTTGTAGAAATCAGGAATTATTCCCCAGTTCATCTGTAAGTAAGTGTTGGGAATTGTCGTGTTTATATAATATAGACTTTCTCCAAAGTATGGGTTTAACATCCCATTCGGAACAGGAATTAATACAACTAATCAAACTTTATAACGGTAATTTTATTTATCTGGGCGATATTGCTGGTTTAATCAGCAATTTATTTGCTGGTAGTGTGAGGGAGTTTTTAGGGGAAAATAACCTAGTAATTACTCAAGATATGAATATTTATTTAACTGAGTTATTCCAGAGATTATCACCTATAGAACAGAAAATAGTCTTAGGAATGAGTAAATCTCAACAACCTGTATCTAGGGAATATTTACGGAAAAATTTATCACTGTCATCTACAGAGTTAATCAATGGCTTACAATCATTATCTCAGCGTTATCTGATTAAAAACATAGCAGCGGATACAGTCATGTTTAGTTTAGATTCAGTGTTTCTGGGTTATTTACAGCAATATATCTTAGATCCCCGACTTCTGGAAGAAGTCGGGGATATGACTACTAAACTAAGTAAAGTTACTTAAGCTGCGCCACTGTTTTTATTAAATAAAATGGCGATGGTTTTGAGAATTAAGTTAAAATCATATAGTAAGCTCCAATTTTTTTGATACTGCAAATCTAGGCGAATCACATCCTCAAAACTGCGTACCTTAGACCTTCCATTAACTTGCCATTCTCCCGTCATACCGGGTCGGACATCTAAACGCTGCCATTCTGGCACTTCGTAGCGTTCTACTTCGTCGGGTGTGGGTGGTCTAGTACCTACTAAGCTCATATCTCCCCGGAGGACATTCCAAAATTGCGGTAGTTCATCTAGGCTGGTACGCCGTAAGAACTTACCTACTTTTGTAATTCTGGGGTCGTTCTCGTTCTTAAAAAATGCTCCCTCAACTTCGTTCTTAACTTGGGATTTTTTCGCCTCTGCATCTACGCACATGGAGCGAAATTTCCAAATTTTAAACTGTTTTCCCATCCAACCGCAGCGGACTTGACTAAAGAAGATGGGTCCGGGGTCATCGAGTTTAATTGCTAGGACTATGGGTATAAATAAAATTCCTGTAATTACTAAACCCACTGTTGCGCCGATAATATCTATAAATCTTTTCATCCAAGATGCTATTGAGGGATGAGTCTGTGGTAATTGTTCCAGGCGCTGGTTAGGTGTGAGGTTTTCGGCTTCTGTAATTTCCCTGCTAGACTCTATGGGAAAGACTTGATCTAGCCCTGTGAGGTTGAGTACGGCCATTACCTGGGGGGTAATATTCCGCAAGGTTAAACTAATCCCTTTTACACGGGTCTGTTTGAAGTTACTGACTAAGGCTCCTAAGCCACTACTATCCATAAAAGTAGTTTGCTCAAAATCAATAATAATCTCTTTGGGAGGGGTGTCTCCTTGAATTAAATCCTCACAGGTCTGTTTAAAGCTAACCGCCTCAAGTACGCTTAACCGGGCTGGTATCTGCACTATTACAGTTTCCTGGAAGGAAGTTACTAAAAAGTCTTCCTGTGTGAGTTGGGTAGTCATGAGGCTCCGCACTTTCGTTTCTATCTAAATTTCGGCCGGGAAAAATTGTTTTGTCCTAGCAGGTTACCTAACTTTGTCTGATATCTGTGGACTGAAGGATTCAGAAGTTAGTTGATGAAGATTAGAGCCGATATTGCCCGCGACGATTCACAATAGAACAAGAAGTAAAGAAAACATACCCGCTTTTGTGCCGACGCAGCGCGATCGCGTTACTCATATCCCATGACTGCTAAAACTACGGTAAAATCTACAGCACGCCTGATGGAGGTCTTTTCTGCTATTCAAGGGGAAGGATTTCATGTTGGGACCCGTCAACTTTTTATTCGCTTTGCTTTATGTGACTTGCGCTGTCACTTCTGCGATAGCGTTCATACTTGGAATGCACCGGTTAATTGTCGCATAGAGCGATCGCCTGGATTGCGCGACTTTGAATTTCACTCTAACCCTGTCCCTCTCACCACTTTAATGGCATGGGTGGAACGGCAAAATTTACCTTTTCTCCACGATAGCATTAGCCTTACTGGCGGCGAACCCCTGCTTCATGCAGCCTTTTTAAAGGAATTTTTGCCCCCGGTGCGATCCCTTACCCAATTGCCTATATATTTGGAGTCTGGAGGACATCGCCCAGAACAGCTGGCTATGATTTTGCCCTATCTGGACTCTGTGGGTATGGATTTAAAACTGCCTAGTGTCAGCGGTGAAACCTATTGGCTAGAACATACAAACTTTTTACAATTATGCTTTGATGCACAAGTTGAGGTTTTTGTCAAGATAATTATTTCTGAGAATACAGACCCGGCGGAGTTGCAACGTTCGGCGGAATTGGTGGCGGGTGTGAGTCCAGATATTCCCATATTTTTACAACCAGTGACACCTTTGGGGGGTGTCTTAGCACCTACTCCCCAACAGGTTTTATTATGGCAAGCTATGATTAAACCTTTGGTACCCCAGGTTAGGGTTGTACCTCAAACCCACAAGATGTTAAATCAATTGTAAGTTACACGTCTATTTTTTGGTAATTTTTCGGGGGAGTTTGCCGCCCCCCTGTTTTTACGGTCAGCCTTCGTCGCTGCTTCTAGATTTGGCTTTGGCTTTATTTGCACTGCGTTTGAGGGCAGATAGTCGGTTTTCGTAGCGAGTCCGTTGGCGTTTACTAGGTGTTGTGTCAATCATGGTTTTTAAGGCGCTTCCTAGGCTCTTGTAGGCGTTGGGTAAGCTATAACCAAAACGGGTCGCTAGGGCGATCGCTTTTTCGTCCGCAGCAATTAATTCTCTGATTTGCTTTTCGCCATTATTTTTTTGATATAATCGCCACCCGGAAACTCCACATAGGGCTAGGGCTAATACTAGCAATAATCCATCCTGTACCCACAATTCACCCACGGCACCGCCTAACCCAATGGCTAATGCTGCCATTTCCCAACCATCTTTAGGAATTGTATCATTTTGAATCCGCGCTACTTCGTGCCAAAACAATAGATTGCGCTGATCCATTGCTAGAGCATCCCATTTCACCAAGTCAATTTGAATTTCTACTTGGTCTTTACTAATTTCTTCACAGCGGATTAGGGGTGGGTTAACTTCGGTTGTTCCTTCAACTGTCACCCAGCTTTGTAATTCCGGCGGTAGTAAGCCTTTTAAGCGCCGCAGTTCGCCCATTTCTGCTCTAGCAAAGGAGGTTGCGTAGGATGTCATAAAATCCAGCCCTAGAAAAATTCAGTATACTTTGGAGTATAGCTATTTCAGTGATGATTGGCCTGATCACTGGTTAGCTCTGTTAATGTGCATTTTAAACCAGAAACCCCGTTTTTTTGTTAGGATGCAAAAAAACCAACACATCACACTTGCCAGGCAGTTTGTTGGCAAGTAGGTCGGTGATTGGGTAGAATTGTAACACAATGGACAAAACACCTGAGGTTTAATGTCTGATTATTTCCAAGGAAATTTACCATTACAGTCCGTTTCCCAGATCAAAAGTGCAATCCGGGGACTTAAGGCTGAAACCAAAGAGGTGAGTGAAGATTTGGCGGCGACTATCGCCGCTGCTGCTGAGGAACGTAAGGCGGGTGATATCTTAGTTCTTAGGGTGGCAGATGTCTCTTATCTGGCTGATTACTTTGTGATCATGACCGGTTATTCTCGCGTACAGGTCAGGGCGATCGCCAATGCTATTGAGGCTCAGGTAAAGGCTGATTGGCAAAGGCTACCTCTCCACAGTGAGGGTAAGGTTGATGCTAGTTGGGTGCTGCTCGATTACGGTGAGGTGATTGTTCATGTCATGATGCCTACAGAGAGGGAATTTTATAATTTAGAAGCATTCTGGGGTCATGCAGAACACGTTTCTCTGACAAGTTCTCAACAGGGTGGGGGTTAGCTAACATGATTAGGCCTTCGGTTTCTTATTGTCCAGTTCCTATCGAGCAACAACCGCTCAATGAATATGAACAGTTAAAAACATCTTGGCTATTTTGTGATTGTATCTTGAATAGGCGCGATTATATCACAAGGCTGGTGGGGATTTGGAGTTTGTCTTGGTTGGTGGCAGGTCCAGTGGCCGCGGCTAGTTTCCCCCCACATAAACATCTGGCCCATTTTCTCCTCTGTGGTTCCGCAGGTGCTAGTGTGGGGGTGATTTTGGTGCTGGTTCGGTTGTTCTTGGGCTGGCTTTATATTCGCGATCGCCTCTATAATCCCACTGTGTTTTATGAAGAGTCGGGGTGGTATGATGGCCAAACTTGGACTAAGCCCCAAGAGGTAATTATGCGCGATCGCTTAATTGTCTCCTACGAAATTAAGCCTATTCTCCAGCGGTTAACATTTACTGCCGCTGTCTTGGCGGGAATGTTTGCTATTGGTACTATAGTTTGGCAATTCTCATAAATCCTCATCTGGTCATTGGTAAGTTACCAATGACTAACAATTAAATCATCTAAATCATCACAAAAGGTAATAAATTTTCACCCATGACAATGGGAAAACGCACTCAAGCCATACCTCTGGAAGTCCGTCTCCTACGGGAAGGAATTGTCGAATCTCGCCATATAGTCCAGGCTGTTGTCTGCGATGACCGGGGACGGGTGCTGTCTGTGGCTGGTAACTCTGAAACTACGGCCTTTGTCCGCTCCGCACTCAAACCTTTTCAAGCACTGGCAGTTACTACTACAGGCACCCTAGAACGCTATAATCTGAGCGATCGGGATTTGGCTATAATTACCAGTTCCCACAAGGGAACCATCCAACAGGTCAGACAAGTCTTTAATGTTCTCTGGCGCGCTGACCTTGACCCCCAATCTCTCCAATGTCCCCAACCTGAAGGTAAAAATAGCCCCCTAGAATATAACTGCTCCGGTAAACACGCCGGGATGTTAGCTGTTTGTCAACAACGCCATTGGCCTTTACACAACTACTTAGAACGTAAGCACCCCGTACAGCAGCTGGTTTTAGGCAAAGTCGCCGAACTGCTACGTATGCCGGCCGAGGAGTTCCTCAGCGCCCATGATGACTGCGGCGCTCCCACCTATTTAATGCAAATCAGTCAAATGGCCTCCTTATATGCTCTGTTGGCTTCTAGTAGCAATGTCGATATGGAGCGCATTGTCCGGGCTATGACTCATCACCCCGCCATGGTAGCCGGTGTAGGGGAATTTGACACCGAACTCATGGGTTTAGCCCCCGGCGAACTCATCAGTAAGTCAGGTGCCGAAGGAGTGCAATGTATCGGCAGGCTGGGGGAAGGTATGGGGCTAACTATTAAGGTCATGGATGGGGCAAAACGCGCTAAATATGCCGTGGCTATTCACCTACTGCAACAAATGGGTTGGATTAGTCCCAGCGCCGCCCAAAGTCTGAGTGAGCAGTTTATGATTTTGGGTAAATACAAGCGTTTAGAAGTCATTGGAGAATTATCATTTTTATAGTTGACAAACTTCTGGCTTTATGGTTATACTGTAAAGGTCAAGAAGCGACGCGGGATAGAGCAGCCTGGTAGCTCGTCGGGCTCATAACCCGAAGGTCAGTGGTTCAAATCCACTTCCCGCCACCACATCAAAGATAAATAAGACCCTGGTTACTTTATTGTTTCCAGGGTTTTGTTTTTGTCGCGCCTATTCCCCATTTGATAGAAGTTGGATAAATCCCACCGAGGTTTTACACAGATACCCCCTAGTTTGGGATAGGGGGGTGTGTTAGCGTAGCCTAACCCACCCATCTACTGAAGGAGTAAAACAGCCCTGCTGGGGAACAGGGATGTTTATCAATTTACCAGCTAGTGCTTACTACACAAAGAGAATGTTCTGTGATAGAAGTCCACTATTATTTTCCCCGATGTTACCAATGATTACACTACCAGCAGCAAAGTTTCCATCAACATCATAGAATATATCACCTGTATCAGTGGCGATACCAAGGCGGACATTGCTTTGATTGTAAGTTTCAATGTTACCTGCTGTATTGTAGAAGATAGTGTCTGCAGTATTATTAGCTCCACTCGGATTAATGTCAGCCGTTCCAGATACTGTGACTTGAAAGGTTGTACTATCAAAGCGTAGAATGTCGCCACCTGACCCAGTAGTAAAATCAGTGATGATATTTCTATTGGCGGTAGTTGTAATTCCATCAAAAGCAAAAGTATTAACACCAGCACCACCAGTTAAGGTGTCAACGCCATTTCCACCAATTAAGGTGTCATTTCCATCTCCACCGGTGATGCTGTCATTCCCATCTCCACCATCAATATAAATGTGATTGCTACTACCGTAAGTAGAAGCATTGATGGTGTCATCTCCATTTCCACCGTTGACGGTGCGGATACCTGCTGTTTGGGCGTTTGCTGCTAGGGTGATGTTGTTATTACCATTGGCTGTGGTTAATATTTCTACGCTGGTTTTATTAGCAAAGGCTGCATCTGCAAGGTCTTGAGCATCATTGGTGAGTTGAATGGTGTCTGTATTCGCACCACCAGCTATGGTAACAGCAGCGAACTGGACGGTGTCGGTAAATATGAATCGGTTATCTCCATCTCCACCCATTAAGCTATCAGCACCACCACCACCGGTAATGGTGTCGTTTCCAATTCCACCGTCAATGGTGTCAGCACCTGTACCACCAGTTAAGGTGTCAGCACCATCTCCACCTTCAATATAAATAGCAGTGGTGTAAGTAGCAGCATTGATAATGTCATTACCTGTACCACCAATGACGGTGAGGATACCTGCTTGCTGGGCTTCTGTTCCTAGGGTGATGGTATTATCACCATT
>NZ_JANQDF010000032.1:0-39085 GCF_029891675.1 Anabaenopsis tanganyikae CS-531 | reverse complement strand
CGTAAGGAAGATGCTGTCACCCTTGCACCTAGGGGGTGGGATTCTCACCCACATGAACACACAGTTATAAGAGTCTGGTTTTACCCAGTCTTACCTTCCGTCCCTGAGCATAAATGCTCATTTAGGAAGAACGAATCGCACCATAACTAAACCATCATACCCTCATCACCCTGAAAGACTATCCAGCTTTACCACAAAGCTCGAATCGGTCGCTGACTTGTTGTGGTAGGGGAAGAAGAAGTAGTAGCTGACTGGACACCGGTACTTCTGCTACTTGATAAAGTCTCAGAAGTTGAAGATGAATCATTACTTCTGGAAACGCTAGTCCTGGGAGGGGGAGAAAAACTATCCTGAGCAACGTCACCCCTGCTGGGAGTGGGTCTATCGTTGCTTGTGCTCCTGCTAGGAGAAGAGCTATTAACATTAATATTAGCAGGGAGTACCCTGGATGTTTTGCCATCCGGAACATCATTACCGGCGGTTTCTTGTCCACCTATGGGAAAGTTGATACCCAACAATGTACCAACCAAAATTGCCAAGCCTCCGCCCATGAGAATTATTGGAGTCCATCTACCCATCTTAATCTTTATCTCCTTTTTTAACCTAACCTTATGGTGTCCATAGCATTTGAGGACTAAATAGAATAAGCTCGAATTTTGCGAATTTCACATCCCCCATTAGCTTATATTGACTTTTCTTAGGCAGTGCCGTTGTAGGAGAATGGAGAGGTGGGCTGCTGGCTTTGTCTGAAACCACTGGCAGTCGCTCCTAAATGGAAACCAAAAACATCACACTGCCAGTCTTTGAGGTCGGACACCTTACCTTCTACCTTGACCGCACAGTTACCACAAATGGGAATTCCTCCCCCAGTGATTACCTTAGTACCAGCATTGTAGAGGTGAATACTCTTGAGGAGCAAAATTCGACCTAATTGATCTACCCCAGTAGAACTCAATTGTCTTAGCTTGATAGTTTCAACCTTGGGCATACCTGAATTCCCAAATTTGCCTTTTGTTATATATTGACACATTGCTACTCATTGTCCCGCAACTTGCAGTTTTATGACCACAGACCCATCACCTCAACTTTGGCTATATGACACCACGCTAAGAGATGGCACTCAGCGCGAAGGTCTATCACTTTCTATAGAAGATAAAATACGCATTGCCCGTAGATTAGACCAGATGGGAGTTCCCTTCATCGAAGGTGGTTGGCCTGGCGCCAATCCCAAAGATGTTGAATTCTTCTGGCAACTGCGCGAATACCCGCTTAAAAAAGCAGAAATTGTGGCTTTTTGTTCCACACGCCGCCCTCATAGTACCGCTAAAACTGAAAGCCTGCTGCAACCAATTCTGAATGCTGGGACTCGTTGGGTGACAGTTTTTGGTAAATCTTGGGATTTACACGTTACAGCCGGTCTCAACACGACTTTAGCAGAAAACCTAGCCATGATTCGTGATACTATCGAGTATCTTTGTTCTCAAGGGCGACGCGTCATTTATGATGCAGAACACTGGTTTGATGGCTACAAGCACAATCAAGATTATGCCTTACAGACATTAGAAACCGCGATCGCATCGGGCGCCCAATGGCTAGTTCTGTGTGATACCAATGGCGGTACTTTACCCCACGAAATTAGTCAAATTGTCACATCAGTTATTAGTCATTTTTCTTTAGCCGCTAATCAACAACCAATCCCCCTTGGCATCCACACTCATAATGATTCCGGTACAGCAGTAGCTAACGCCCTAGCCGCCGTCATGGCAGGCGCAAAAATGGTACAAGGAACAATTAACGGCTACGGCGAACGCTGTGGTAATGCTAACCTGTGCGAATTAATTCCCAATCTACAACTCAAGCTTGGTTATAGCTGTATCTCAGAACACCAGCTAAATCAACTTACAGAAACAAGTCGTTTTGTGAGTGAGGTGGTCAACCTTGCCCCCGATGAACACGCGCCCTTTGTGGGAAGTTCAGCCTTTGCACACAAAGGTGGCATCCACGTGTCAGCCGTAGAACGTAATCCCCTGACTTACGAACACATTCAACCAGAACAAGTTGGTAACCGTCGCCGCATAGTAATTTCCGAACAATCTGGGTTGAGTAATGTGTTAGCCAAAGCTCGTACTTTTGGCATTGAACTAGATAAAGACCAACCAGCCGCTCGACAAATTCTGCAACGCCTCAAGGAATTAGAAAGTCAAGGATACCAATTTGAAGCAGCAGAGGCGAGTTTTGCACTGTTGATGTACGAGGCCTTGGGTAATCGTCAGCAGTTCTTTGAGGTCAAAGGCTTTCAAGTACATTGTGATTTAGTTGAAGGTAAAGAAACTAACAATGCCCTAGCGACTGTTAAAATAGCTGTGAACGGGGAAAACATTTTGGAAGCAGCAGAAGGAAACGGACCAGTAGCCGCGTTGGATACGGCTTTACGCAAAGCCTTGGTCAACTTTTATCCCCAAGTTGCCACCTTTGAACTAACCGATTATAAAGTCAGGATTCTCAACGGACATACAGGTACTACAGCTAAAACACGTGTATTAGTAGAATCAGGCACTGGTTATGAACGCTGGACTACTATAGGAGTTTCACCCAACATTTTGGCAGCATCCTATCAAGCAGTGGTAGAGGGATTAGAATATGGTTTGTTGTTACATCACGTCCCACTTAACCTTGAAAACTTGTAAATGAACGGAAATAATCATTATTACCCATTCCATCCCATTTTCTAGATAACTTCGTTATTTAGAATGGGATAATTCATCGCGTAGTCAGCACAGAAAACAAGAATGAACTACCCACAGTTCGTTTTTAGCAAAACTTTCTGTAGATTTTTGTCGCTTCTTTGCCCCTACTGGCCGCATCGCTCCGGCAAGCTTATGCTTACTGGTAGATGCGGTAGAGCTAGACGACTCTGCGACTACGAAGCCAGTTCCTGACTCCGGTAGAATTCCTTTTGCCCAGTAAACCATTACTTGTGCAGCGGCAATGTCGCGGTCTTGTATATAACCACAAATAGCACAATTATGCACCCTCATGCGCCTAACAAGTAATTAGAACTTACTCAAATCCCCTCTGCACTCTCTGAACTACGTTCAGATACATTTGAGAGGTTTTCGTAACTTGATATCGTAGGATTATATCTCAAGTGGGCGATTTTCTTAACTCACTTATGTCAATGCTTGTCAACATAAGTATAGTTTTGTCTATAAAATAGTCAGATTAGGACTAGCTCAAAACTTATCAAACATCCTCTAAGATGAGTAAGCGGGGGAATCAAAACTTTATCCCCATTCCCACAGGGCGACTAATTGAACGCCTTAAACAACTTTGTCTAGAATATGGGATAAAATTAACAGTTACTGAGGAAGCGTATACATCAAAAGCGTCTTACCTGGATGGCGATCGCCTCTACAAACATGGTGAAAAACCCAACGGATGGAAACCGTCAGGTCAAAGGGTAAAACAGGGATTGTACAAAACTTCTACGGGGATACTGGTAAACGCTGACTGTAACGGTGCCGCAAATATCTTAACAAAAGTAGCCACACAGCTAGGTGTTAGCCTAGCCAAGGTGGGTAGGGGAGCCTTGACACTCCCAAGACGAGTTGATTTATTTAAGGGATTAAGTAAATCATATCGTAAACGTTGCGTAGCAAGGCTTGGGCCTGCGTAGCAACATCGGTTTAGAATCCCCTGTGTTTCAACCAGGGGGAGATGTCAACACCAGATGTCAGCAAACAATGATCACAGAAATACTTTATTTAGAAATTCCCACACCCGAAAGCACCCCTGTACTAACTTGGCTGCAAACTGACTTTGAACCAGGTTTTGGGGAAAAATTGCTCACCCCCGATGGTTTTCGCTTGAAAATACTCACAATCAACAAAAATCCACCAGGGGAAGATACAAAAAAAATACCGCCCGAACTTTCTGTATTCCTCTGGTCAGTACAGCGAACCACTTATCTCAAAGTGTTTCGTTGGGCAAATCAGCCGCCCTATGGACTTTCAATCAGAGAAAAAGAAATTGTGCAACGTCTGACTAATCAAATGCGGGAAAAATTTCCGCATAAATATCCTGAACCTCCGGGTATTGATGCCCAAACATCGATTTTTGAGGCACTAGCAACCTCTTACCCCCTCACAGTTAAATATTTTCAGCGCATGCCCAATGGCGAATATGATCTCAATCGTGCCTATTGGTGGGAGCAAAAATGGCGGGAAGGAGTACGTAATCCTCAAAAACCCCGACAGGTAGTTTTTAGCGGATCGCCAGAGTCGCAGGGCGTGACATCTTCCTCCTCCCCTATGTATGACTTAATCTACATCGGTGGCGCATTAGGCGTAATTCATGCCGCTGTCATGGCCAAATTAGGATATAAAGTCTTGCTGGTGGAACGTTTGCCTTTTGGGCGGATGAATCGAGAATGGAATATTTCTCGTGATGAACTTGAAAGCTTAATTCATTTGGGTTTACTAACACCTAGCGAGTTAGAAACTTTAATTGTCCGAGAATACAAAGACGGATTCAATAAATTTTTTGATGGCAATAATCCCCCAAAATTGCGATCGCCCATCTTGCATACACCCACAGTATTAAATATAGCGCTAGACTCCGATAGATTACTGCAAATGTGTGGGCAAAAACTACGAGACGCTGGCGGTGAAATCTGGGATGAAACAGAGTTCATACGTGCCGATATCAACTCAACCCAAGTTGTGATTACAGTCAAGGATTTACCTAGTCAAAATCAGCAGCAAGTCAGCGGGCGATTATTAATTGATGCCATGGGAACCGCATCCCCCATCGCTTGGCAATTAAATGGCGGTCGTGCTTTTGACAGTGTATGTCCGACAGTGGGAGCAGTCATCTCCGGGGGATTTGACCCAGGGGTTTGGGATTCCCAATATGGTGATGTACTTTACAGCCATGGAGATATTTCTAGGGGAAGGCAGTTAATCTGGGAATTATTTCCCGGATCTGGCGACGAATTGACAATTTATTTATTTCATTACCATGAAGTCAATGAATCTAACCCTGGTTGCTTGCTGGAAATGTATGAAGACTTTTTCACTATCTTGCCAGAGTATCGGCGCTGTGACCTAGATAAACTAGAGTGGAAAAAGCCGACATTTGGATATATACCTGGACATTTTAGTATAGGAAGTAGCGATCGCACCATCGCCTTTGATCGATTAATTGCTATTGGTGATGCCGCATCCCTCCAGTCTCCTCTGGTGTTCACGGGTTTTGGGTCCTTAATTCGCAACTTAAACCGTTTAACAACACTTTTAGATACAGCCCTCAAGCATGACCTGCTCAGTTTCCGCCATTTAAACAGAATTCGCGCCTACCAAAGTAATGTTGCCGTAACTTGGCTATTTTCTAAAGGAATGATGGTTCCCACGGGGAAATTTTTGCCCCCCCAACGGATTAACTCCATGCTGAATACCTTCTTTGGTCTGTTAGCAGATGAACCACCAGAAATAGCAGATAATTTCATTAAAGATAAATGTGATTGGTGGACTTTCAACCGACTAGCACTCAAAGCAGCTCGCAAAAATCCAGCCATGCTGTTATGGATTTGGCAACTAGCTGGATTCAAAGATCTAGTCCGCTGGATGGGTAATTATTTTAATTTTGGTCTTCATTCCTTAGTCAGTACTTTACTGAGTGGATGGTTCCCGCACTTCTTGCTGCAAACTCAACCCTGGCTGGAATCACGCCATCCTGCACTATGGTTCCGGCTCTTGGCGATTAACTACGCCATCGCTGCTGGTAAAAAAGGAACAAAAAATCAGTTAGCACTGAATAATTCAGATGCCATTATTCCAAAATCAGAAGCAAAAATTCTGTAGCTTGGGTGGCAAAGCGATGTAACCCTGGGTAAAGCCAATTCACAAATCTGATTTGGCTCTATTAGTGATAGTTGTTATCTTGACGATTTTTCGATAAATTCGGTAGTTCTACTGATAATAAAGACCTGCGCACTTTTGGATCGCGCTGGCGATTAACCAGGGGTGATGGTGATTTCGCATCGTTGGCGTAATCTGCAAAATCATTTGAGGTGGAATCGGGTTTATACAATCGTGAGTTTTCTAACAAATATTTTTCCCATTCTATGGGTTGCCTAGGGGAGCTATCAGGCAAAGTGTAGGACTCTGGGGAATGTTCTTCTGTTGGAAGTATTTCCAATTGCTGATTGTCCTTTGTGGGATACTGGGGGCTCTCACTTTCCCCGGTTGTGTCCATACTCTCCCAGATAGGTGCCACCGTTTCATTGCTGTCTACATTCATCTCAGCAGGGGCCAGTGAGGCAGATTCTGGCTCACTAGTAAAAAACAATTGGATTAGAGTATCCAATTGAGTATCTAGCTTTGATGAATCTACAGATGAAATACTTTCTGATGTACTCGCAGAGTCTTCCAGTGGAGCAGATAGTTGTGTGGGCGCTGGTTCTTCTAGAGAGGGAGCAGGCCTGTCTTGCTGAATTGATGGAGAATTATCACTCCTAGATGGAGGTGAGGCAGATAGATTGCTGCAGGGGTCTATAGATTGATTCCCAGAAGAATCAAATTGGTCTGTGAAAGATTCTGATTCTGCTGACCAGGGTCGAATAGGTTGGACATTAGGCAACAAAGACCGAGCCTTTCGGGAAAATCTCGTTTGGTGGTTGGCTGTATAGTCTGAGGAATCATTAACCACCGGTGTCTCTAGGCATTTTTCGAGAGCGGCTTTGAATTGCAGGGTCTGGCGTTGTTGTCGCATGAGCCTACTATGTAGCTCTCGACAAGCATTTTCCGATTGTAATACCTGTTGAGACTGTTCGTTATAGTTAGTTTGCAGCAGCGCACATTCTCGCTCTAATTTAGCCAGGCGTTGTTGGCTAATGTGTAATTCTGCCTTATAAGTTTCAATATAGTTTTCTTGGCGTTGAATGGTTTGTACAGCCGTTTCTAACTCTTGGAATAGAGATTTAATTTGTTGTTGAGCCGCGGCCAGTTCTTGCGTGTGTTGGTTCAACATTGACTCGGCGACACTAGAACGCCTTTTCTGCCACTGCAAAGCCTTTTCTGATTCAGCCAGCTGATCTTTGAGATGCTCTAGCTGCTGATACAAGTCATTATTTGCCCCTCGCAATTCTTCATTCAATGCCTGTAGAGAAATTGTATGCAACTGCTCTACATTTTCACTATCCACAAGTATTTCTTGTTGACTGTTAGGCGTCTCCACCCAGTTTGATGGGTTTTTAATTGTCTGGGAGTCAGGAGTGTGTACTTCTGGCTCTGCTTCTACCGCAGGTGTGAGGATCTGCAATTGTGTATTTGCCATATTGTCAGGAGGTACAATGGAGTAAAATGGACAGATTAGCCGTTATGGCTACGCCACGTCAGCTATCGGTTGTCGTGAATTATCAAAGTTTAGGGATTCCATTTCAGCTATGACCAATTCCTTCAGGGTTAGGGTTCCTATGGTCTAGTCCACGCAAGCCATCAGGCACGGGTGAGTGACAACATTACCCTCTGGCTAGGCCACAAAAGCTATTAGAATCACGGCAGATTTTAGTGTAAACACTACCAATATACAGGGTTGATGACAGATTGTGAGAAATGATTTTCAGTTACTTGACTTTTATTCACATTTATGAATGTTATTTATTTTATCCTTCAAGGCAACCAACGGGGATGAAATCCTACGAAAGGTAGTTTCTCTGGTTTGATTGTGGTCTGTGACGTATCATCAATAGGCAATAAAGGCATTAACCACAGGCTACTAGTAGCGATCGCTTCTCCATCTTGTGTTTTGAGTACACTTGCAGATAAGGGCTGCTGATCTACTTGTGCTGTTACTTGATCAAAGAGCAGGCCTAAACCATCTGGTGCTAAACTCATTTGCACGTTCCGCTGTTCAGTGGGTAGTAATAATAGTGGTTTTTGTTCTCCAGTTTTCAGGTCAATTGCGACTACATAAGGCTGTTCTATATATTCTTCATCAGATATGAGCTGTGTCAGCAAGCAATAGAGAGTTGGTGAAGCTGGGTCAAATTGGCAGTTGTGAATAGAACCCGTGGTTTTTAACAAGGGTTTCTGGATGCCTTGATTGGTTACCAAAAATAAGTCCCTTGTATAATCTGTATTGAATTTGACCATTGCTGCTTGAGAGCCATCTTTGGAAAAAGACTGTACTAACCCGAACTGTGGGAGGTAGTCCAAAGGTTTGCTGGCATCATTTTGTATTGGTAAAATCGCCGCCCCTTGACCTTGAGCAACTGCGACGGCTTGACTATCAGGAGTGATCATAAAGTCTCCCCCTGGTTCACTTTTGAGGCGTTGGGGGGTGGGTCTTTCTCTGGTATTGCTAGTGCTGGGCATAAACCATAACCCAAAATCGCTGGGATTATTTTTGTTGCCGCGTTGAACCACAACTGTTTTACCATCTGGGGATAAGTCAAATTTGAGGTTTTGATATTGCTTGTTGTCTAACAGCAGGTCTATTCTACCTGGTGGTTCTGCTGGTGTTTCAGGTTGTGCAGAAATACCTGTGGTTACAGTATATAATTGAGCCGAGAGTAAGTCTGGGTTATTTTTGGTGCGAGCCAAAAATAAGATTTTTTCCCCATCTGGAAATGGCTTAAAGTCCATGACAATCAGGTCTTTGGGGGTAAGTATGTTTTTTTTCTCTTGAGTTAAGTTGTAAAGAACTAACTGACCTTGATGTTCTGCATCGGCCCCTATGTAAATAATCACGCGATCGCGGGATCTAAAGTTACCAACAAAGGGGTGGATAACGCGATTTTTCCCTTCTTGTATAGCAAACCTATCTCTGGCATCTTGCAACCGCACTTGATAATTTGTACCATAGGGTGCTGGTGTGAGCAGTGTATAAACCATGCGCCGGCCGGCCCAACTAATTTTACCTGCTAGGGGCGGTTCAATTCTCAAGTTTTCCTCGACGCTTTGAACGTCCATAGGGCGGCTAAAGTTGAGAGTGAAGGCAATATCATCTGCTCCGATTTGTTGATTTTGCCAAGTAAATTCCCGGACACTAGCTGCCACCAGATCACCTTTAAGTATCATGAATCCAATCAGGAGACTCACTAGGATCATCAGTGAAATCGCCACGCGATCTAGTGGTTGGATCAAGGTCTTGGATGTAGCCATTTTTCAGTGATTAAGTATTAATAACTATAAGGATTCCGAGGTTGGGGAATTTGTTTAATGGAAGTAGCAGCAATAGTCAGGTTACGTTTACCAGCGAGAGTTTCCGTGATCATTTTTCCTTCTACTTCCAGCCAAGTGTCAGGGGGATAGCGCTCTTGATTTTCTGGTAGTTTGACTGGCAATCCTACAGGATAGGCATCTGCGGCACAACAAGTAAGCACAAATCGCGCCAGAAAAATATAGTTTTCTCCTATGTTGGGTGGATGAACCACAAATCCCTGAACTTTGGCATTTTGACCTGTATATGAATCTGGTTCTGGGTAAACGTTAAGTGTCCGCGCCCAATCCACAAGTGAGCGATCTTCTGGGCGAATAGAAGGGCGAAAGGACTGGGGTTGAACGCGTCCGGTGGATAATAAATCAGTCACACCCAGCTGCATGGCGGTGTCGCTAGCAAAAACCCGGGGTGTAATCATTAAACCCAAAATCGCAACTGTTAATAATAAAGCACTACCCCATCCAGGGGGAAATAAGTTCATGTGCTGAATATTCGATGTATTAGCCAGGCGGCGTTTTCGCCAAATCTCTCGCATCTTCAACAACCCAATAATCAGGAAAGCTATACCACAACCAATGACTAAACCAAAGAAATTGGGGTGAATCAACAAGTACAATTTACCTGATAGCCAGTATTGCAGCATCAAAATCCCCCAACTGGTGATCGCTAAAGCATCTAGCCAGGGGAATAAGATATTTTGCAGGGTAATTTTGGTTTTTTTAGCCATTTTTCAACAGTGATAAGTCAGTAGTCAGTGGAGAAGAAAAAAACCTACTGACAACTTAATAAAGTACAAGGTTCAAAGCACATATAAGTTCATGAACAGGGTGAACAAAAATGTCAACTGTGCGGCTAAAGCAAATAAGTAGAATATAGTTTTGGGATGAAAAACAGTTAACATTAATCCCACACTTTTAATGTCAACCATAGGGCCAAATACTAAAAATGCCAACAGGGAACCACTACTAAAAGCCGAGGCGAATGACAGGGCGAAAAATGAATCGACGGTGGAACAGATGGATACAACTGCAGCTAATATCAGCATGACTACAATTGAGCTAACCTGTCCCGCACCCAGGCTGAGGATTAATTCACGGGGAGCAAATACTTGCACAGAAGCGGCGATCGCGCTGCCTAAAATCATGACGCCGCCTAGCTCTCGCAATTCTTGGATGAGATTATCCAAAACTAGTTGTAGTTTATCCATCACAGATTTACCGGAACTGACAGATGGGTTCGTGGCTGGTAATAAGTTAGAATCTAACCGTGTGGTAAGTCCTGCTTTTCCTCCTAAAATATAAGTTCCGGATTTCAACGCACTGGTGAATCTGCTTGGTTTTACGTAACCTCCACCAGGGACTTCAGTGTCTGATTTCCCTGGTGGGTTAAATTTGAGATAACGAGCGATCGCTGGCTGAACAAACGGACTTATATCTTTTTGAAAACTGAAAACCATGCCAATAATTACGGCGATTAATAGAGAAAATACCACTCGTAAAACTACTATTTCTGGCTGGTCTCGAAAGGCTAACCAAGTTGCCCAAATCACAATTGGGTTAATCGTCGGTGCTGCTAATAAAAAACCAATAGCCACGGGTGTGGGGACTCCCTGCATCAGCAACCGCCGTGCTACGGGGACATTACCGCACTCACACACCGGAAACATAAAACCGATGAGACTACCTGCTAAAGCGCCTAGAAAGGGGTTTTTAGGCATTCTGGCTACTAATTGCCGCTCGTCAATAAAAATTAGCAGCACACTGGAGAATAAAACTCCCAACAGCAAAAATGGCATCGCCTCGACTAGCAAACTCAGAAATATAGTGAAACCATTGTTCAGTTGATTCATGGGTGTCGCAGTCAAAAGCGTTTGAAAGTTTTTAGGTTATGTTTAAACATTCTATCGGAATGGGGATCAAAAGCATCTATGGGTAAATCAGGCTGATCGGAACAGGAAAGTAGTGTTTTGTTTCTAGTTACCCTTAAGGGATGATGAAGGCTAGGGAGTTGTGGATAGTTTTGCTCAAATGTGTGCATTTACTGATGCTGACTGATAGTCAGATTGCCCCCTTGCTGAAATTGTTCCGAGTTTGGGGGAATAAATATCTAGCAGAGTGAGATTTGATAGACTAATGTTTATACTTGGTTTGATCTACTGGCTCAAGATGTCATCTTACCTGAAATTTCATAAACTGTTCATACTGTTTAAATATTCCGCGTTAACATCTCGCCTCCTTGAAAGCTCTGCGGTGCACACACAAAAAATTAAATTACTTCAAAGCCTTGCAAAACTCTTGTGTAGTGGGCATACTTCCACAAGGTCAGTACAAGTCATACCCGCGGTTGTCTACCTTAACCACATGAAATTAACGGTAGGTCTTTAGAGGATGTTTGGAAAGTATTAAACAGGTAATTTTTATCTTAGGGAACAGGGAACAGGGAACAGGGAACAGGGATTGGAAAGGATTGGGAAGGATTGAGAAGGATTGGGGAACACACAAAAAACAATAAAATCCAGTCCCCTGCCCTTACAAGGGGAGGGTTAGGGTGGGGTTAAACAATAGTTGATACACTAATCATGACTTATCAAACATCCTCTTAGACAAGGGGGGTGTCAAACCAAGTCGGGTGAATTATCAGAGTCACAGAGCATTTGCACCAAGTTTTCTCCCCTTTGGTAAATATTACGCGCATAGTCTGTCCATGAACCTTGTCCCCAGTAGCGAAAACAGCTCGTTTGTAGCAAAAGGTTATGTAAAAGGAGATTACGGTATTCCACTGAATTAGTGGGCAATATATTCTCAACCTTTTGATGAAATAAACTGCTTAATTTATGCATGGGTGAGAGCACATTTTCATATCCTGTTACCCAACTAATATGATTAGTCCATGAGGCTCCATCCATGTGAAAGTTAGGATTGATTTGCTTTAATTCTTGAATGGCAATTTCTACAGCTATGGCTACGCCACGCCAGCCATCAGGTTTGCAGTTTTCAAGTGAAACTCGCTGCCAAATTTGATGTTGTCCTAGTGGCTGACAGGTGGGATAGTCTTTGGTTTGACAACCTGCGGCTGCTAATAATTCTAAGTATTCTGTACCACAGACCCCAACAACCCCAGATTTACCTCCTCCTTGATTTACCATATCTTTCCAAGCTTGTTTGAAAGCACTAGGAAATTCATTCATCATCACACCACCATTTTCACCATCGCCAATTTGGCTGACTATTGGTGGTATTATGATATTTCCTACTTGTTGTTTAGCTAAAGTTTTGGCTTCATAGTAAGGCTGCATCTGAGCCACTAATTTGGTATCTGAACCTTGGGTTTTAATCAGGGCTGTAATACTAATTGTTTCACCTTGAGAATTGCGGGCTATCAGACGATGTGGTAAGTGCTTATGGGTGAGAGATTCACCGCTAATTGTTTCTACAGAATGTTCTTGTACAAGTAACCAACGATAGCCACATTCCTTGAGAGCTTTGATAAATGCAAATAAAGTATCCGGGTGATTTGGTAGGTGCATTTCTGGGGGGGAAAATCCTTTGACTCTTGCTAATGCTGCCCAGCCAAAGATGGCAGCAAAGTGATGTTGCCATGCCACGATATGCAATTTAATATCGGGTATGGGTGTGGAAGGAATGACAGCATGACCCCACATTGTCCCGAGCCATTCTACATAAGGTTGATAGGTGGGATTGCAGGTGATTCGTTTGAGATTATCCAAAATATCCTTACGTCCCATTTGTCTGAGTCCCCACAAAAGATTACCAGAGTAATCCAACATCACACGGGGATTGCAACCTTGATGGACAAGTTCGGGGATCATGTCCCCCATACGGCTGTAACAATAGGCGAAAGCTGCGGCGTTATGGTTATCCCCTTCGTGAGAATGTTCAAACATATATTGCAGATTGCTGATTAATCCGCCATCGGCTCCAGCTGGTATGGTTGGCTGGTGCATATGTAGGGCGATGGTAAAAACTGCATTTACATCCTCTAAGCGGATATTTGTTGAGGGTAAAAATACAGGCGCATTATGGTTAACTACAGAGAAGACTTCTGTTTCCCAACCAGAAATATTGGGTAAGTCGTCTATGATTTCCGGCACAGAATTAAGTGTGGTAGGCAATTTCATTTTCCCTGAACAACTACGAGATGGGCAACAAGGCGCTAATTATCATCGGTGCGGTCTTACAAAGATATTCCCATCTTTTCGTTTGAGTCGGTTATGAAGTTTGTTGCTCTTGTGCCGAAAATACGAATGATTGGTGAGCTTGGGGTAAATGAGCGCGAATTGCGGTCAATAGGTTCTATTTTTGGGAATGTTGCCCTTTTGATCTCAAAGGTAAAATTTATTCACCGCAGGATCAAATTGTGAGAATTTAACTGGAGAGATAATTTATGTTTTTGACCATAATAAATCGCTAAAACGATAAATTTTGGTCATGAAACTCGGTTTTGCCGGAGGCTGTGGTTTTGTCAAGGTTGGCGGGGTGGCGATTTGTAAAATTATCTCTAGTAACCAAGGGGCCAAGCGTTGACACCACACGGCTAAATGACTTTGCCAACCTACTAAAATTTCTGCTGTATCTTTTTGCAATCCAGAGACGAGTACTTGTGCTACTGCTTCGGAACTCATAGGGATTACCCAGCGAAATAATTTTAAGTCCCGCGCCATATCTGTGTCTGTGAGGGAAGGTAATAAGGCGAGGACTCGGATGTTGTGTTCAGCCAGTTCGCGACGTAAGGCTTGGGTAAATCCTAAGATGGCAAACTTGGTAGCTGAGTAAGTGGCCATTGTCGGTGCTGCTACTTTCCCCATCAAACTTGACACATTAACGATTGTTCCTTGTTTTTGGCTGACCATCCGCCGGGCTATAAGGCTGGTGAGGTTGTACATTCCCAATAAATTCACCGAGATTTCTTCTTGAACTTGGGGTAGTTTGGTCTGTAAAAATGAGGTTTGATATGCTACGCCGGCACAATTAACCAGGAGATGAATTGGGCCATAGTTGCGCCACAATTGGGCAACGGCAATATTAACTTCAATTGTTTTTGTTAAATCAATGCACAAAATTTCGGCTTCTACGCCCATGGCTTCGATTTGGTTAGCGACGGCGGTTAATTTTTGCCCATCGCGTGCTACTAATATCAACCGCTTGATGCCTTGTTGGGCCAGCCTCAGAGCGATCGCCTTACCAATACCACGGGAAGCCCCAGTAATCAGAGCGACTTTACCTCGAATATTCATCGGTTATGACCTCCAAAATGGTGTCTTACCCTAGTCTTAGTGATTGCGGATAGACACAATCAGAGCTACTAGCTTGGACAAGGTAAGACAAATAATCAGTCTTTGGTAAATAAGCTTGTGGCAACGAAATATTCCTGGACTAAAAGGCACAAATACCTGGGTTTTCAGTCAGATTAACAATCAAAATTTCACACAATTGCCGGAGTGAATATAGCTCATAGGTTTTTCTCTCCTAAATCTCAGAGCGTTCATCAGCGTTGTTGCCATACACACAGTAACAACTAAATCAAGTTATTGCAATATTTTTTAATAAGAATTTCTTAATAACTCTTAAAGAAAATTATATATAGCATTTCCCATGCTCGTGAGGTACAAATTTTTTTAGTTTGAGGGAACAGGGAACAGGGAACAGGGAACAGGGAATAGGGAATAGGGAATAGGGAACAGGGAATTATTGGTGTGTACTTCATGAGACTGAAAAAGGCTTTATTTGATGGGTAATATCCGAAGTTGACAATTAATTTCCTAGGGTATGGAGAAGAGTCAAAACTAGGAAAAGGTGTTCTTGGTTAGCCAACTTCCCACTCCCGGTCAGTTTGTAGATCAAAGAAGTAACAATCAAATTTTATACTAATTAATATCCTTGAACCTGGTAGTTATTACGTAAACATCAAGTGAATTAATTATTTGAAAAAATAAAACATCCCCAAGATTTTCTCGGATAGTCCAAAAAACGTCTTAAGGATGTTGGCGTTTGACTTGCTTAGTGTCCAGGCTATAGAGCCGAGGGAAATTACAGGTAATTATTTAAAAGTCATCCAGAAACTGACTTAGGCGTTGGAGCACGGGATCAACCTCTTCTGGGGGTTGATCCTCATCAGTAGTATATGATACTGATATATCTGGTGTGCTTGGAGACTCAATCATTGAACGCTCACTAAGCATATTTACTACATATGCCATTTGTTGCGTAAGTTGCAAAATATGGCATTCTATAGTCTCCAAACGATGAGATTGTTTTGCGAAAAAACGTTCCTCTAGGTCAGCCACTTGAGTTTGCAACTCATCGATTTTTTTTTCTAGTGAATCTGTTGCTACTGTTTTTGGACTAGGTTTTACAGTCTCCGGTATACACAAAGATTGCCATAGAGCCTGCTTACAGATGTCGCTAAAAGTTTTATCAGGCAATCTTTCCAGACAATCCTCTACAACTGCTAACAAGCTTTCATCGGCAACCGATGGGTTGAAGGTGACGGATTTAACTACCTTTTTTGGCCATTGGAACATCAGTTTTAAGACCTAGCAGCTCGAGCGGACAATTGCGCCTCTCCATAAATGTATTGCCCCAAGCTATTAGCCTGGCGGGAAGGGGCGGATAAATGGGCATTTATTTGGGCTTCCTTGAGTAAACGTTGAACGTCGTCCCAGAAAAATTCACCACCGCCTCCAGTGATAATGACATCAGTGACCCGCTCTGGTATCCAAGCTAAGACACGATGACAAATATCTCGAGAAAACATTTCTATGAGGTTAGGTAGAAAATCATCCAGGTTAGTGGGCTTGCTGGCACCTTTAGGACGATAGAAGCGTTCACCTTTGGGTTTATTGACAGCAGAAATCAGGGCTAAAGATTGACTATCAGATCCCTCTATTTCAGCGGCTACCATTTCATAGAACTTGTTCATGCCAAATTCTTCACTTTGAGAAGCAGCGCGGGCAAAACGGAAGTTATCTACCATTAACATATCAATGGTTTGATGTCCGATATCAACAATTGCGACCGAGATTTTGGTGAAATCTGGAACCCTAGCGCCTGTCTTAGGTTGAGCTTCAGACCAGAGGAGACTACCATATCCTTCTGGCATGACCCAAACCTTGTTAATATTGAGCGATACCGATTCCCCTCGGAAGTTCATCACATGAGGTCCAGTAACTTGACTGGTTAACTGAGCTTTTTCCTTTTCAAATTGTTCTAAAGACAGGAAGGGCAGACCCATGATGACGGAGATTTCATCTTTAAGTTTAAAGTAGCCAGCACAGGCCAAAACCTTGACTAGTGCATCTTCTACTTTAGACTGGCCAACACCTAAATTCGCCCCAAAGTCGGCTGCTAGCTGACCAATAGCATATCCATTACCTTGATACTCCAGCCATAAATCCATGAGAGGGTCAGTAGCCTTGGCTTCAAAAACGCCGCTTTTAACCTCTTCCATAGACATTTTCTTAACGTTGGCAGGTATGAAAGCTACATCAGCTGGTTCACGGTTAATACAAGTTTTAGTAGAAGTTCTACCTAAATCAACACTGAGAATATTTTTGCCGCTAATACTTGACCTATTAGCAGGAGGGTTGGTATTCATCGGGGTAGATGCTGACACCTTATTTAAAGGTATGGCGGCGGCATTCATTGGGGTAGCTGCGGAAGGTTGGTCTGTCATGAAAGCTCCTAATCCTGATTTAACTTTTGCTAATGCCTGAGTGACAGAAATTAATGTGCGGACTTGTAGTATAGAGAGAGCAATTAATATTGCTCTGCTACCTTGCCTATGAAATCAGTGTTTTCCTGATCTCCTAGGGGGGTTGAGTTAGTCAATTCCCATAATTCATTGTCAGCTATACTTTTCTCGACATTTTTACTCAACAACTTTCCTGGATAGTAGCAGATAAATGGGTCAACTAGAGAATCGTCACATGAATCACATTGAGTTTGTTACTTGGTCTTTGATGGGTTGGCTTTAAACAGTCCAAAGCCTAACATTAGTTTCATGGAGTGAAGACTTTTGAGAAATTGCTGGTTGTATTCTACTCAGGTAGACGATTAAAGGCTAGTGTTACTAGGTGAGTTTTTCCTTGTTGGTTTCCTGGGGAGGGCACAAAGATCAGGGGAGAGTTTGTTTTCCTATGCCCCATGCCCCAGGCCCGTTCCCGTTTTAAATTGTTGGGGTCAATGACTGCACCCGTGTGTGAGATTCCCAATCTAATGGCTTTAAAACCCGATCTTCTAATGCCATTTGCTCAATTAAACTAGCCAATCTCAGAGCTTTCAGGGCTTGTTCACCACCTACCGAAGGTTGATTACCGCCGTGGACGCAATTAATAAAATGCTCTAGTTCTGCACTCAGAGGTTGAACATTAGTGGTGTAAACTTTCTCAATCAAACCATCCTGCCTGTACAGCACTTGTCTATGGTCACTTAGACTATTATTATTAGTTTGTCGGTGAATTAAAATTTCATTTTTGAGGAAATCTGCTTCTGTAAATGAGTTTTTGCAATGAGCCACTATGCGGCGGATTTTCCGGTGGGTAACTTTGCTGGCAGTTAAAGTGGCAACAATACCATTAGCAAAGCCCAAGGTAGCAGTGACGTAATCCAAATAACCAGAATTCACAGAATGAGTACCGCTAGCGGTTAACTTCACCACTGGAGAACCAGCTAGTTCTAATAACAGGTCAATGTCGTGGATCATTAAATCCAGCACCACCGAAACATCATTGGCGCGGTCTGAGTAAGGACTCATGCGATGCGCTTCTAGAGCCAGCAAATTTTCTGTTTTTAACACTTTACTGAGTTCTTTAAATGCTGGATTGAAACGCTCAATATGACCCACTTGCAGAATACACTGAGAATCAGCTGCCGCATTTACTAGGGATTCGGCCTCAGAAATGCTCGCAGCAATTGGCTTTTCAATCAAGACATGAATTCCGGCCAACAAACAGTTGATACCTACTGCGTAATGCAGGCGGGTGGGGACAGCGATACACACTGCTTCTACATGGGGTAGGAGGTCACAGTAATCTTCAAAAAAATGCCCCTTGTATTTACTAGCTGTTTCTAAACCTCGTTCAACATTAATATCTGACACACCTACGAATTCAACATCTTTCATTGAACTTAGTATGCGAGCATGATGTTGTCCCATGTTGCCCACTCCAATTACGCCTACGCGAATTGGTTTTGTTTGATTCCGCTGTGTATATGAAGGTTCTGCCACTGACATGCTATCTTGCACTATTATTCTCTCCTCAACCACCAAATCTAGAGGCGCTACCGCCGTTAGTATTTATACTTGAAGACCAGTTATGATCTGTTGAAAACCATCCAGATGGTAACATAGAGGCTACATTTATGAAGAATTTCCCAGTTTTTTATGAGTTCCCGCAATTTACCTTTTCCTTGTGTGTTCAGGTGGCAATTGCTCAATATTTTTTTACTAACATAAGATATAATGTGTCTTTTTGTTGACTTGATAAACCAATGAAGATGTAAGTAATAACTTATAAGAACCCTGGGGTAATTAATGAGCGGGATCGATCTTTAATTAGGAATCATTCAAAAATAATAATATTGTTTTGTTATCAACAATACAGAAATTTGCAAGGAATCCACTTAACCCTTTACTTTTGGTATGTTTTACGCAATTGCCACCGCTGAAATACTCCAACAATTCTTGCACAATTATCTATTTTTTTTTACATATTGACCTGTCTAACTTTTTTCAGGCGCTGGTGTAGACATTTGTTTGGCTGTGGTGAAAATAGTAAAAACTCGACCAAGATGGCTTAAGGAGGACTGTAACATTATTCGTGGAATTTTATGGAAGTGTGATTTGGCAATGGAAAACCCAAAAGTTGAGAGTGAGATGAAGGCTGTAATTCTATTATCAGGAGGATTAGACTCTGCCACAGTTTTGTATCAAGCCAAAGCTGATGGTTATGAATGTCACCCGATTTCTTTCGATTACCAGCAGCGACATCGGCGAGAGTTGGACTCAGCCTTCCGCATCGCTCAAACAGCTGGAGTGGTGAGACATCAAGTGGTCAATTTTGATTTACGACAATGGGGCGGTTCAGCACTTACAGATGACACCATTAATTTACCGCAAGAGAGATCCATCGAAGAAATGTCGCAAAAAATTCCAGTTACCTACGTACCTGCACGTAATACTATTTTTTTGAGCTTTGCTCTGGGCTATGGGGAAGCGATCGCAGCCCAAAGGGTCTACATTGGTGTTAACGCCCTAGACTACTCTGGATATCCGGATTGTCGTCCCGACTATATCCAGGCGATGCAGAAAGTATTTCAACTAGGAACCAAACAAGGACGTGAAGGCAAACCTATCGAAATTGTTGCTCCTCTAATTGATTTAAAAAAAACCGAAATCATCCAACTGGGCAATCAATTGGGAGTTCCCTGGGAGCTAACTTGGTCTTGCTATGCAGGTAGCGATGTAGCCTGTGGTGTTTGTGATTCTTGTCGTTTACGGCTAGCGGCCTTTGCTGAATTGGGGTTGAAAGACCCACTACCTTATGCTCAAGACTAAAGTTGTAACCTACCAATGACCACTGCAATTATTTAGCCTCCAATCGTCGCACTTGAATTTGATGCAAGCGCGGTCCGAAGGTTGAAACTATAGTAAATTCGAGATTTTCATAGTAGAAGACTTCGCCTGTTACGGGGATCTTTTGGAGTTGATACAGCACAAAACCGCCCAGTGTCTGGTATTCGTTTGTCAGGGGTAAATTCAGATGTAAAACTTCGTTGAGGTCTTCGAGGTTAACTTGGGCTTGCACCAAAAATGTTTGATTGTCTAACATTTCCACCAGCAAGTCATCCATGTCCTCCGGTTCCCCTGCATTACCAATAATTTCAGCAATGACATCTTGAAGGGTCACCAACCCTACGGTACCGCCAAACTCATTGACTACTATGACCATGGCCGGCTTCTCTTGCTGCATCATGGGTAATAGTTCACTCAAGGGTGTTTGTTCCGGCACAAAGCGGGCGTGACGCATCCAAGCTTGGATATTTGTTTCTGGGGTGAGTTTCCCCATTGCCAAGGGTTCTGCCAAATCTTTAAAATAAACTATGCCGCGAATGTCATCTAAAGAGTCTCCCATGATGGGGTAGCGTGAGTGACCACTAGAGGTCATTTCTTCGAGTAAAGTCTGGAAAGTTGCATCTTTTGACAAAGCGACAATAGCAGTGCGGGGGGTCATAACTTCAAAGGCTCTGACATCGCCGAACTCAAAGACATTATTCAGCAATTCTCGCTCTGCAAGCTGTAAACCAGTTGATTCTTTTTCTGTAGAGATGATGATCTGTAATTCCTCTGGAGTCACTGGCGATCGCCAACTTTGTCCGGTGTATTCTATACCAAAAAGCCGCAACAAAAACCGGGTTGATTGGTTAAGAATCCAGATAAAGGGGTTAAAAAAGCGGACGATGGCTTTTACCGAAGGACCCAAAAATCTCGCCAAATCCTCTGAATACAACATAGCTACTGATTTAGGACATAGTTCACCTAAAACAATTTGCAGATAGGCGATCAAAAAAAAGGCAATGGGAATTGATAGAGAATGAGCGATAAAATTATTCATCTCTATGGGTAAAGTCCAGGATTTTAGCCATGACTTCACCAATAGGACAATGGAACTTTCACCAATCCATCCCAGGGCTAAACTAGAAAGGGTAATGCCTAATTGAGTTGTAGATAATAACCTTTCAATACTAAGTTGTAGTCCCTCCACGGCGATGGCCGGAATATCACCAGCTTTAACCAGCTGATGAATACGCGATCGCCTAACCGTCACCATTGAAAACTCTGCTGTCACAAAAAAAGCATTAATAGCGATCAGCAATAACACCGTCAACAATCTCAGCCCCACATCAGTCGGAATTAAGGTAGAAAAACGACTCACCGCCAAAGCTCGTGTAAAAATCATGTCCCCATTTTGGGATTAATTGGGATTAAATAGCGGGAATTTGATATCAGGTATTGAATAATCATCTTCCCGATTCCATATTCTCATTTACCTTTCTACAGGGATATTTAAAACTTCTAGCTTCAGTCGTTGAGCGGGGTAATCTGTCAGAGACAGGGATATCCGATTCACATCATCAAGCAAAGCCGTAGGAATAATCACCGTACCTGAAGCTATGGGACTCTCAGGATCTAATTCTGTTGGTAAACCTTCTGTGGTAGCACTCAGTGTCCGTCCTTTTTCGTCCCTAACATCCAAAAAACTATACAAAAAGCGCACAGAATCATTACCTTTATTCTGCATATTTACTCTCATGAGTAAATCACCCCCAGAGTAGCGAACAGATTGGACGGCAAAAGTTACACCCTGACTCTCAGCAACCACTGGAAATCCCGGTTGGAGTTTTTCTGCGACCACAGATGGGGGTTTTTCCTTTGAGCTTCTCTGCCTACTAGTTCTTGCTTCCTGGTCATCTTCATCTAATTTTCCTGATTTAGCAGCCTTGGTTTTCCCCTCAATTCGAGCCTGGACAGTTTTGAGGATCTCATCTTCTTTCAATAGTACTACTCCTAGCTGTTGAGAGTTATTAGACCTACTGCTGATAAACTTATTCGTGGGGCGGCCATCTGGTGTTGTTACACCTCTGAGGGCCGAGGTTCCCATCTCAAAACCTAAAAACGCACTCACAGAACCAGCACCCAGCATCAGGACTAATAAGATTAAAGTGAGAATTGCCGTGGAATTTACTTTCATTGCTGACAAGTTATTGCGTCAAAATTTTGCCTTATTCTAAGCGTATTCAAACCAAAAGTATTGAAGCTGTCTGCCTCAATTGTGAAAAGAACTTAATCAATACCAGGTTGCACCATTTTGGACTTTACACAATCTGTAAAATTACGCTATAATGGAATTCCGCCAGGGTTGGCCGAGCGGTTGAGGCAGCGAACTCATAATTCGCCCAAGGCAGGTTCAACTCCTGCACCCTGGATTTTTTTGAGTCCTGACCCAAGACTCCATTCAAACCCATATTACGCTGATTCAGAACTCTGATCAGGTCTACCTTTGGTGTAACACAACTTTGCCTGTTTTGTAATGACGGATACTACTGGAACCTTTACTCAATCAAATATTTGTGCGGCTACTACTGATTTAATCACCCTGCACCACCAGCTACTAGATTTATTTTGTCAACTCGCTTATCAAGAGGGTGATTTTATTCTTTCTTCTGGACAAAGCAGTTCTTACTACATCAATGGTAAGCAGGTAACCCTCCACCCCCAGGGCGCTTTAGCCATTGGCCGCATTCTTTTATCTGTATTACCTACAGATACCCAAGCTGTGGCCGGCTTAACTTTAGGTGCTGATCCCATTGTGTCAGCTGTGAGTGTGGTTTCTGCTTATGAAAATCGCCCCATACCAGCGCTGATTATTCGCAAGGAAGCCAAAGGACATGGAACAATGGCTTATATTGAAGGTCCGAATTTACCCCCGGGTGCAAAAGTCATAGTTTTAGAAGATGTGGTGACTACAGGAAAATCAGCCATGAAAGCCGTTGAGCGTCTTCGGGATGCTGGTTATATAGTTGATACCGTAATTTCACTTGTAGATAGACTACAAGGAGGGGCTGAGTTTTACCAGTCAGTGGGGTTGAACTTTCAGGCGGTATTTACCATCACTGACCTCCAAGAACGATATCAAGCATTAGCTAATTAATGGGTAATTAGGGTCGCGCTGTGACTCTTCCCCAGAAATGGGATCAGGAAATTTGAGAATAGCGATTGCGTCTCGCGCAGAGCCCGAGGCGATCGCACTACTAATCACTTATCAATTTGGTAGTTTTAGCATAGGCGATCGCTAATTCTATGTAAAGATCGTTTAAAAAACGAAACTTCTTGACAACTATCAAATAAACACTGATCTTAACGATTCATAATCTGGGAACTGTTCCAGATGCAGAAAATCTCATCTGAATAAATATAAACGTGCAAAAAATCCGTCAATAAATTAATTTACATCTTAGTTAAATTTTTGTTTAACCTGTTCATAAATTTCGAGAGTGATGAGAGATATACTATTCTCCTCTGCATAAGTTTCAATTTTTTTACGGGCAAAAGGACGGACAAAGAAAGGAATTTCCTTGAGTTTATCTTCAGCTTCAACAGTCCATTTAATTGCTGCACTCATTGATTTTTAGGGTTAAATTTTGATATGAGTATTGAGATTGAGCCCCATTTATACCGGAATTTAATATAGTTACCATCTGGTAACTATATTAAAGGATAATTATCTTAATTAACCCTGAGTCACGGGTTCCTTAGCCAAAAACTTCTCAAGTTCAGTCAATGCATCAGCATCAACCTTGGTTTGCATCGGGCAGAACTTAGGACCACACATAGAACAAAACTCAGCAGTTTTATAAATATCTGCTGGTAAAGTTTCATCGTGATATTCTTTGGCTCTTTCCGGGTCTAAAGCTAACTCAAATTGACGATTCCAATCAAAATTATAACGGGCTTTAGAAAGTTCATCATCTCTGTCCCTAGCACCGGGGCGGTGTCTAGCAATATCCGCAGCATGAGCGGCGATTTTATAAGCAATCAAACCATTGCGCACATCTTCAGCATTGGGTAAACCCAAATGTTCTTTAGGTGTGACATAACACAACATAGCTGTACCATACCAACCAGCCATAGCTGCCCCAATGGCGGAGGTAATATGGTCATAACCGGGAGCAATATCTGTTACCAAAGGTCCCAAGACATAGAAAGGAGCTTCCGAACACTCTTCCATTTGCTTGCGGACATTGAACTCAATTTGGTCCATGGGGACGTGTCCGGGTCCTTCGACCATGACTTGTACGTTATCTTCCCAAGCTCTGCGGGTGAGCTGTCCGAGGGTTTTTAATTCTGCTAATTGTGCCGCATCTGAGGCATCATGAGTACAGCCAGGACGTAGGGAATCACCTAAACTAAAAGAGACATCATATCTCTTGAAAATCTCGATGATATCGCGGAAGTGGGTATACAGAGGGTTTTGTTTATGGTGATGTAGCATCCACCGGGCTAAAATACCGCCACCACGGGAGACAATACCAGTAATGCGGTCTCTAACTAAAGGTAAATGTTCAATTAAGATCCCGGCGTGGATGGTTTGATAATCTACACCTTGTTGGGCGTGTTTTTCGATGACATGCAGAAAGTCGTCGGCGGTGAGCTTTTCAATGGTGCCGTGGACACTTTCTAAAGCTTGGTAAACTGGTACTGTGCCAATGGGAACAGGTGAAGCATTGATGATCGCTGTGCGAATTTCATCTAAGTTACCGCCCCCTGTGGACAAGTCCATGACGGTATCAGCACCATATTTCACTGCTAGATTTAACTTATCTACTTCTTCTTGAAGATTGGAAGAGTTAGGAGAAGCGCCGATATTAGCGTTAACTTTACATTTAGACGCGATGCCAATAGCCATCGGTTCTAGGTTGGTGTGATTAATGTTAGCAGGGATAATCATCCGTCCCCGCGCCACTTCCTCACGAATGAGATCCGCAGGAAGATTTTCCCGCTGGGCGACGTAGTGCATTTCTTCAGTAATAACACCCTGGCGTGCGTAGTGCATTTGAGTGACATTACTCTGTCCACGACGCTTGGTAACCCATTCTGTCCGCATATTGAATTCCTCGATAAACAGCTTCCCTCCGCTGGTATTAGCCAGACTCAGGTGTTAAGGGTGTGATCTCAGCCTGATTTTTCAGGCACCCCTAGCATGAATGAAATTGTACCATCTGGGTTAGGAATACGGGTGAGACTGTTTACAATTCCTTTTGATCGACCGCACCAGCTAGGGGAAGGAAGTCAAGGCACTAAGAAGAAAGAGTATGGTTATACTGTAGGCGATCAGTCCCAATATGATCTGAGCATTTATGGCTAACCATTACAGATATATTATTTTTTACAAACCTTATGGTGTTATCAGCCAGTTCACTCAGGAAACACCGAAACACCGTACATTGAAGGAATATATACCGGTTCCCGATATATACCCTGTGGGACGTTTGGACTGGGACAGTGAAGGTTTATTATTACTAACCAATGATGGACAGTTACAACATCGTCTGGCTCATCCTCGCTATGGACATGAACGCACTTACTGGGTGCAGGTGGAGCGCGTTCCTGATGTAGATGCGATGAACAAGTTAGAAACGGGTGTAAATATTCAAAATTACCGCACTCAACCGGCGCAAGTACGACTGTTGTTAGAAGCGCCCCATTTACCAGAACGCCACCCGCCAATTAGATTTCGCCAAAATATCCCCACGGCTTGGTTAGAAATGACATTGACGGAGGGAAAGAATCGTCAAGTGCGGCGAATGACTGCGGCGGTGGGATTTCCTACTTTGCGATTGGTGAGGGTGAGCATAGCCCATCTGAGTCTGGATGGTCTACAGTTGGGTGAATGGCGCGACCTGATGCCATCAGAACTCAAGTTTTGGCATAATTTGCCTAAAAATCACCAGCCTAGCTCCCAATATCTGATATAATTACGGAAGTGTCACGCCAAATAATTTTCTTTTGGTAGTAATTGCTCTGGTGGGAACGGAAATGAAGGAACTTTCATTATGCTCATTTGCCCTCAGTGTACATTTCAAAACCCTAATGGTAACAAATTCTGTCAAAGTTGTGGTGTATCGCTAACTCACAGGGTTTGTCCTGAGTGTGGTACTGAAGTACCTGTGAATGCACAAGTTTGTCATCAGTGTGGTGCGCAATGCGGCAAGGTTTGGCAGGCAATTATCAGTGTTACCAAGAGGGGGAATGAAGATGGGGAATTGATTCGCGAGGAAAAGGCAGAAAATGAGCAAGAAACATCCCCAACTGCTTGTATATCAGGGTCACATCTGACATTAGGTTCTTATTTAGACAAAAAACAGCGCTATCAACTTTTAGAACCACTATCAACGGTGAATGAGTCCGAAATGTGGGTGAAAGTGTTGGACTGTCAGCCATATCAAATATCTCCCATTGAGGCTATACTAGCTAGTCAGAGACAGGGATTGGTTATGCCATCAGTGGAAATTACTGGAGTTTCTCCCCTGGCTCAAGCTTATATTTTCTTGCAATCTCAAGGTCACCTAGGTATACCAGCTATTCATGATGTCTGGGAACAAGATAATATACAGGTGTTACTCATCGAAGACCGTTCCCATTGGCAGTGTTTACTCGACATCTGGGAAGCTGAAACCACATCTACCTTAGAGATTTTACATTACCTAGATCAGATGAGCCGACTCTGGGGGGCATTAGAAACGGTGAGTTGTCGTCAAAGTTTATTGAAATTAGATAATCTGCGCTTAAATGCAGAGAAAAAACTAGGTCTGGAAAGGTTGTATGTAGAATCTCTGAAGGAAATGCCGGAAATAGTATTCTTAGATACGGAAAGAGTAGAAACATTCACCATCCTAGAGCATCCTTTAACTATCCAAGCTTTGGGGGAAGTTTGGCAGGCAATCTTTAGACAGTCCCAGAGGACTTACTTTGGTTCTATAGTGAGGATTTTAGAAGATTTAGAACTAGGTAAAATTGAGACAGTTGAGCAGTTGCGATCGCATTTACAGGAAATTATCGCGGAACTAGAAACACCCTTGATCAGAATAGCTGATCCGATAAAAGAAAATGCCGCAGCACCGACTATTTTACAATCCCATGATTTGCCAAATGTTCTACCCTCAATGGAATTGAGTAGTTTAGAAAATGCAGCAGGTACTGATGTAGGTAAGAAACGTAACTACAATGAGGATTACTTTGGCATTCAAACCAAAATCAGTGAGTTGGAATTGCCAAACCAACAAATTCTTGAATTCCGTGGTTTATATATCCTCTGTGATGGGATGGGTGGCCATGCGGGGGGTGAGGTAGCCAGTGAGTTAGCAGTTAACACACTCAAGGAATACTTTGATCAACATTGGACTACTAACCAAATACCCACAGAAGACCAGATTCGTGAAGCTGTATACGTAGCTAATCAAGCAGTTTATGAGTTAAATCAGCAACAACTGCGTTCCGGGGTCAAGCGCATGGGTACTACCTTAGTTATGCTGTTAATTCAAGGTACTCAAGCAGCAGTGGCCCATGTAGGAGATAGTCGCCTTTATCGCCTGAGGCCTAACAAAGATTTAGAACAAATGACTGTAGATCATGAAGTAGGTCAACGAGAGATTTCTAGAGGGGTGGATGCCAGTATAGCCTATAGCCGCCCGGACGCGTACCAGCTAACTCAGGCCTTGGGTCCGCGAGATCAAAATGCTATTAGTCCGGATGTCAAGTTTTTCACGATTACTGAAGATAGCCTGTTGCTGCTGGTGTCTGATGGTCTGTCAGATAATGATGTCCTAGAAATTTATGGGCAGAATAACTTAATTTCCCTGTTGCATTCTGACTCTAATCTAGAACAAGGAGTCACAGAATTAATTGATTTAGCAAACCAATACAATGGTCATGACAATATTACAGTCATACTTATCCGGGCGAAAGTGCGTCTAAATATGAGCGGTTAAAAGTATTTAGGAATGGTAGATTAATTCCCAGTGGCTAATTGTTGGCTAATTGTTTAAATTGATGCAGGTTGTTGTATTGTGGTTATTCTGACTTTGTTAGAACCCCAACAGAAAACGCCACTTCAGCAGTGGTATTTTGAAAATCCCTCGGTAATTCGCATTGGAAGAGCGGGGGATAATGATGTGGTTTTATCTGATATTCTGGTTTCGCGGCACCATTTAGAACTCAGAGAGGTTAAGTTATCCCAAAATAATAATCTCTGTTCTTGGCAGGTAATTAGTCAAGGTACTAATGGCACTTTTGTGGATGGTATCCTTGTACTTCAGTGCCCTTTGGCGGATAATTCTGTATTACAACTGGCACAGGGGGGGCCAATATTACAATTCCAATGTCAGCAAGTTCCAGGTGCTTTGCTCGGATATGTTGCGGGTGGTGAAGCTGAGGCTTTAGCCTCGACTTGCAACCACGAAGGTAATTCGCCTGGTAATCTCTTTTGTGTTCATTGCGGTCAACCTATTTCAGTCAAGCAGAAAATTCGTCAATATCAGGTTTTGCGAACTCTGGGACAGGGAGGTATGGGTACTACTTATCTAGCTTGGGATGCAGGGGGTCTGACTTTAGGAAAACCACAATTGTTGGTTTTAAAGGAAATGAACGCCGACATGGCTAAAATTGCCAAAGCCCAAGAATTATTTGAACGGGAGGCGCATACTCTCAAATGCCTGGATCATTCAGGAATTCCCAAATATTACGACTTTTTTGTGGTTGGGGGTAAAAAGTACTTGGCCATGGAGTTAGTTCATGGCGAAGATTTAGAAAAAAGAGTGTATGGGAGAGGTCCGGTATCACCGAATCAGGCGATTGTCTGGATGATTCAAACCTGCAACATCTTAGATTATCTCCATAGCCAAAATCCACCACTAATACATCGTGATATCAAACCTGCTAACCTGATGGTGCGAAGTTCCAATAATCATGTCGTGGTGTTAGATTTTGGTGCTGTCAAGGAGATTGGGACCAGACAAGGAACCCGGATTGGTGCTGAGGGTTACTGCGCCCCGGAACAAGAACGAGGACAACCCTTAACTCAATCTGACTTGTATGCCATTGGTCCTACTTTAATTTTTCTCCTCACCGGCGAAAATCCTTTTAAGTTTTATCGTTACCGAGGACAAGGTTCGCAATTTGATGTGGAAAAAATTCCCACAATTAGTCCTCAACTCAGAGAAATTATTGAACGGGTCACGCAGTACATACCACGGGACAGATACCAAAGTGCTAGAGAACTGGCTGAAGCATTAGCTGCTTGCCAAGTTTAGGGAGTGGGGAGCAGTCAGAGAAATACTCCCCGGATCTAGCATCTATTCCTCGTCCCAAGCTTCCACTGCTAGCAGTTCGCCAATTGGATCTTGCATACTAAAGCCAAAGTCTTGCAGTTCCCGTTTCCAGTGCTGCCAGTCATCGCCGTAGAGCAATGCAATTTTCCAAATGCTATCAGTTGGTTTGATAATATTAGATTCGATGAGTGATTGCACTTTACGTTGCAATTTCACCATTGGGTGAATCACTTGCTGAGTCATAGCCTCGATTCAATTTGTGATTTTGTTTGATAAATACTTAATCAAAACTGCTTTCCGTTTTGCAATTGTCATCGATGCGTGGAGTATTGTAGTTGGTAAAGCTAGTCTTAACTTCTTTACTATACCATAATAAACCCTACTAGTCAGCCAGAAAATTCGGTTTTATACGGTAATCACCACTAAATAACTGAAAATTCTGCCGTTACTTCATCTTAGATGCCATACGAACAACCTATGCACCCGATAAATAACATAGAAAGATTAATGGAATCTGTTAACTTTTTTAGTTTTATAGTCACCACAGTTTGTGTGTCTATTCAAATATGAGCTAAATTGGGGGCTTTTGATAATTTTCGCCTCTTGAGGCGGGAAAAAATTTATTACTTACAATTGACCCTTATATAACCTATCGCAAACATCTGGGAATTAACAAACTTCTTACAAATCTTTATATAAATTTAATTTTTCCCGACTGAGGGGCTACAAAGGTTCTTTCTCCAGCAACAGGGTAACAGGTCCGTCATTTTCGATAGTCACTTCCATGATGGCACCAAATTCACCGGTAGCCACTTTGAGACCACTACCCTGTAATTTGCTGACAAAGCGGTCATATAATTCTTGAGCTAGTTGGGGATGAGCCGATTGGTCAAAAGAGGGGCGGCGACCTTGACGACAGTCACCATAAAGAGTAAATTGACTGACTACCAGCAACTCACCGCCAATCTCTTGCACAGATTTCTGCCATTTCTTGCCATCTTCTGTATTAGGAAATACTCGTAATCCTAAACACTTACGCACCATCCAGTCGAGTTCAGCTTCGGTATCCCTGTGAGCAATTCCCACTAGTAAATTGAGTCCCAGTCCAATTTTGCCAATGATTTTACCGTTAACGGTGACTTGGGATGATTTAACTCTCTGGAGGACAACACGCATAGAAAAACCTATTCAAGCTGAAAATTAAAGGGTAAACGAGCGTAAATTCCCTGAGGGTCATTCATTTTTTGGAGAATCACCAATTCCTGTTCAAGTTTTTGTAATTCCGCTATCAGGGGATGAGATGGCTGAACTGATACTCCCACCATGTGTAAAATAGTGCTGATTTCTTCAACTGCTCTGCCAAGAAAGCGTTCTTCCAAGGTACTTGCTTTAGGATATTCTTGTAATTGCCAATTGTTATCTAGTTTAGCTTCCTGGGCGGCATATTCAATAGCAGCATTTAAACCACCTATTTCATCTACTAAGCCGATTTCTTGGGCTGCTATTCCTGACCAAACTCTTCCCTGGGCAATTTCTGCAACTTTTGCGGCTGGTAAATTCCGACCTTGAACGACTTTATCCAGGAATAGATTATAAATCCTGTTAACACTGCGCTGAAAAATTTCTAACTCCTGGGGTGACTTGGGGCGCGTCGCTGTTTGAATATCGGCATAACTTGCAGTTTTCACTGTGTCCCAGGTTATCCCATTATTATTAGCCAGTTTTTGCCCATTCAACAGCACGCCAAACACGCCTATAGAGCCTGTAATTGTATTTGATTCGGCAAAAATCCGGCTGGAATCGCTAGCAATCCAGTAACCACCGGAGGCGGCCACATTACCCATGGAGACTACAACAGGTTTTACCTGGCGGGTCAATTGTACTTCCCTGTGCATGACCTCGGATGCTATGGCGCTCCCTCCAGGACTATTAATTCGCAACACCACGGCTTTGACATCATTATCTTGACGTATTTGATTCAAAATTCTGGCAAAGCGATCGCCTCCTATTTGTCCATCTTCGCCTTTACCATCGACAATTTCGCCTTCTGCATAAACCACAGCAATTTTGTTGGGTGAGTTGCGTTCTACACCTAGATTTTTGCCGGAAACTTGAGCGTAGTTTCTGAGGTTAATTTGTCGGAATGTGCTATCTGTTTCATTGCTGGATGTGATTTTCTTCAGGTTGGCGACCACCTCATCCAGGTATGCGACCTGATCTATTAAACCATTAGCTTTAGCTTCACTAGCTGTGAGTAACACCTGAGTATCTGCGATCGCTTGCAACTGTTGAGGAGTAATTTGGCGACTAGAACCGACTGTAGTCCGCCAATCTTGCCAAACATCATCCAATAATTTTTGGATTTGTGCGCGGTTTTCTGGACTCAATTGCTTGAGAATCAATGGTTCGATTGCTCCTTTAAATTTCCCCTCCCGCACTACCTGAACACCGATCCCAAACCTTTCTAAAGCCCCGGATAGAAATAATGGTTCACTGCTCAAACCCTTGACTGGCATGAATCCCAGAGGATTAAGTATGATTTCATCCGCCACTGAAGTTAGGTAATATTCCTTTTCACTCAAACCCACACCATAGGTGACGATCTTTTTCCCAGATTGGCGGAACTTCTCCAGGGACTGACGGATTTCCCGCAGGGTAGCAAAGCCTGTTGGATTAATGATGCTGGTACGACTTGCATCTAAATAAATACCGACTATGCGCGGATCCAGCCTGGCTTTTTCCAGGGTATCCAGAACACTACGCAGGCTCATTCTTTGTACTTCTGCACCCGATAATGCTTGTTGTAGCAATTCGCCCGAACTCGGGGAGCTATCAGTGATATTCATGGATAGGTCGAAAACCACAACGGAGTTATCTTTAACTTGTGGAGTAGTATCCCTAGAGGAGGTAACTGCAAATAGCAGTAGTAATATTCCTGTTGTGCTCAGACCGAAAAAAATCATCAGCCCCAAGACAGTACCCAGTAAACTGGCAAAGGTTTGTTTGAAAAAATTACGCATTTGAGTTATTTAGTTGATATTTTTTTACGTAAACTTCCTGATTTATATAAGTCATTTAATGTAGAGTTGCCAGTACAAAATAGTACTGTATTTATTTCCGCAATTAACACTTGAACTAAATCATACAATGCCGCTTCCGATACCACCGCCGCTTGCAGGAAAGGCATAGCCAAACCGGCTATATCTGCTCCTAGAGCGATCGACTTCGCCACATCTAGCCCATCACGTAACCCCCCGGAAGCAATTAACGGCACATCTGAAGAAATGGCGCGGATACTGGTAATACACTCTGCTGTGGGTAAACCCCAGTCAGCAAATGTCCTACCTAAACGCTTTTGCAAAGCATTTTCCGCCCGCTCACTTTCCACCTTCGCCCAAGAAGTACCGCCAGCACCAGCCACATCAATAGCCGCCACTCCAGCCCCTAAGAGTTTCTCGGCCATGACCGCAGAAATGCCATTGCCCACTTCCTTAGCAATCACTGGCACAGCTATGTTACTGCATATAAAGCGGATTTTGTCAAGTAACCCCCGAAAATTAGTATCACCATTGGGCTGAATACACTCTTGCAGTGGATTAATGTGTAAAATTAGGGCATCAGCTTCCAATATATCAATAATCCGAAGACATTCATCTAAACCATAGTGATAATTCAGTTGTACCGCCCCCAAGTTAGCAAATAACAACACATCGGGCGCGTACTTGCGGATGGCGAAGGTATCAGCCACTTGGGGTTTTTCCACCGCTACCCGCTGGGAACCAACACCCATAGCAATTTTATACTGTTGCGCTACTTTTGCCAGACGTTGGTTAATCATTGCAGCTTGTTGTGTTCCTCCAGTCATAGAGGAGATTAACAGAGGTGCTCCTAGGCGCTTACCCAGGAAGGTTGTACTGATATCAATATCATCGCGGTTGATTTCTGGTAAGCAGCAGTGATGAAATTTATAACTTTCTAGTCCACTGGTTACGTGGTGGAATTGAACATCTTCTTCTAAACAGATGCGGATATGATCTGCTTTACGTGACTGGGTGTATTCTGGGTTTTGGTTAGGAGAATTCATTAATATTATGTTATATTATTTACAGCACATTGCAGGATGTCAAGTACAGATTTAATGATAAAACTTTTGTGGGGTGGGCATCTTGCCTGTTTTTGTGTACCTCACTCAGATCAAATGTGCTGTATATGTTTTTCGTTTTGATCATACAGGATTCTGCCATTAAATATCTACTGATAGGTTTTACATATCAAGTAGAATACATTAAGACCAACAAAATTAATAAAACTTCATTAACTTCCTCCCTGCATTTCTTCAATATTAAACATACTAATTAATACTCCAGCGATAGGAATTGACAGAAAAATCCCTACTAAACCTGCTACTGTGGCTCCTACTAAAAGAGCAAAGAACATGAAAACTGGATTCATATTGATTGAGCCTTGCATAATGCGCGGCATAAGTAAATTTTCTTCTATTTGCTGTAGGACAACACAGGCGATTAATACTTGCAGACTCAACCAAATGCCTTGAGGTAAAATAATCAGAGCAACTAGGGTAATACCAATTGTAGCGCCAATTCCCGGAATTAAATCAAACACTCCGGCGATCGCCGCTAAAAATAGGGCATAAGGTAGTTGGAGGAAAATAAATACTAAAAATGCGGAAACACCGAAAAATAAAGATAGCAACAAACGCCCCCAAAAAAATCCTAAGAAATTTTGCTGGATAGCAGTAGTCAGGTGATGACCAATATTTTGCGGGAATATTTTAATGATAAAATTCCAAACCCTTTCACCATCTAACAACATAAAAAAAGCAACAACTACAACCAAAATTAAATCAACTAAGTTAGTTAATAGCCATTGAAAAGTTGCCCACCCTGTACCAATACCTGATAAAATCTGATTGCGTAACTCCTCTTCTATTACTTCAAAATTCACCTGAAAATTAAATCTAATGAGGATATTTTGTAAGGTATCTAATAGAGAAATAGCATACTCAATGAATTGAGGTGCTTGTTCAAGTAATTCTTGAAATTGAGATAAGACAGAAAAACCCAGAGTTGCTATCAAACCACCCAAAATAAATAGACTGAGTAAAAAAACCACAATAACTGCGATACCATGTGGTAGAAACCGCTCAGACCACTTCACAGGATAATTCAGCAAAAATGCTAAAATTCCAGCGAAGATAAAAATGACAATCACCGTAGAAAAATAAGCTAAAACCTGCACAATTGCCCAACCAAGAACCAATAATAATAGATAGCGAATCAACTTGCTATTACTGAGGTTTTGCCAAAACATTCGGATACTAAAATCATTCATATTTACAAATTATTCTTATATAATAATTTTGATAATTGTGTTAAATAATTGTAGATAATCACATCTACCTATAGAGAAGAGTTTGCGGGTTAAATCACCGGTTATCGTGTTGTTGTGGTGATATTTTCACAGCATATTCAGAAGGAACAATGGCAGATCCTCGCTGTTTGGCGTAAACCTTGGTAAATTCCGCCCCTAAAAACAAAATGTGAGCAGCATAAAAAATCCAAGTAATCACAATTACAAAAGAACCAGCCACCCCATAAGCAGAACCAAAATCAGTGCGACCAAGAAACAGTCCAAATAAATACTGTCCTACTAAAAACAGCAGTGCAGTGATTAAAGCACCAACAATAGTATCACGCCAGGCAATGTCGGCATCTGGGAGTATACTATACATCATTGTAAATATTAATGTAGTACCTCCAAAAGTAATCAATAAACTAAGGAATTGGGATATATAACCCAAACCGGGAAATAATTGATTAAAAAATGTGACTAAACTTGTCAAAATTGCATTGGCTATAAAAAATAATATTAAAAGCAAGGCAATTACTAGGACCATTAAAAAACATAATAACCGTTTGCGCAACAGGTGAAAAATCTTACGTCTTGGTGCTGGCTTAACTTCCCAAATTCTATCTAGTGCTGTTTGAATTTGTGTAAATACGCCGGTAGCTCCAAAGAGTAAAAAAACGAGATTAAAAAAGACGGTAAAAGTTAGTTGTCTATAATCCACTTTCAGATTAGCAATAGCAGTAGAGATTAATTCTGCGCCCTCCTGACCAAAAAGTTCTCTCAATCGATTAACTACCTCTTCTTGAACCACAGCTTCCCCAAAAATTGCACCGACAATCATAATCACTAGTCCTAAAAGTGGTGCTAGAGAAAATACTGCATAATATGCTAGTGATGAAGCTAACAGAGAGACTTCGTTAGCTTGCCACTCAGCGGCAATTTCTCGCAGTAATCGGCGAATTTTCCTCAAAGTTACCATAATCAATCAATGTTAAATCAAGTGGAATCAATAGGAATATACAGAACCTTGCAGGTAATGGTAATTGCTTTCTATGGTTTTTGCTGGGAAATAGTTAAAATATCATTAAATTTTAACGTGTAAATATCTGTAGGCATATTAATTTCAGCCTCTTCTAAGGCTTCTTTAATTGCTTGAGCCATTAAAGAAGTAGCTTCTAAAAATGGTAACCGCCGAGAATTGACCCAGCAACGCACCTCGATATTGACTGTACTAGGAGCTAATTGACGGACTAAAATATCTGGCTTGGGTTCTTTTTCAATTTCAGGAACTGACAAAACGGCATCATTAATAACTTGTTTAGCCTTAGTAATATCTGCTTTATAGTCTATACCAAAGGTAATAGAATTACGGCGAATATTTGAGGCAGTATTATTAATAATAATGGCACTAAAGACTTCTTGATTGGGAATGTAAACCACACGGCCGTCATAAGTTTTTACAGTTGTAGCTCGTAGTTGAATTTGGGTAACAGTCCCTTCAAAGTCGCGAATAACTATCTGATCTCCTAAACGAAAGGGACGAGATACCAGCAATACAACACCGGAAAAATAATTACTCAATATATCCTTGAGACTAAAACCTATAGCTACACTGGTTAATCCTAAAGTTCCTAGTAAGGTGGCGAAGTCTAATCCTAAAACTCCCAAAGCGACAATTGCGCCTATGACCCAAACTAAGCCATAGACCAAACGACTAACCAAGATTTTAGAATTGCGGTCTACCTCCCAATGTTGCGCCCCGGTAAGGGTGACGTGGCGCATACTAGCTGCTATTAACCCGGTAGTAATGACTACTAATAGCATTCCTAAAAAAGAGGGTAAATTGTCGATAGTCTCTTGCTGAAACTTCCTTAGAGTAGAGAATAGTCTTTGTCCAACATCAATTACTAGTGGGGGTTGCTCAAAAGCCTGATTTAACTGCTTTACCCACCATTGCCCTAATGTTTCCACATCTAAGTTAAAATCCTCAGCATCCTGTCGAGTTACAGTCATGACAACCCGGTTATTCAGCTGTAATGTAGCAATACCACGTTGGGGATCTGGTACTAGGGAAACTTGGGTATCAGTTTGGCTGCGTACTAAAATACTAGCAATGCGGCGGTTGATAATCTCCGCGCGTTGAGTAGCGCTGAGTTCTCCTAAGCTACCCACTTGAAACACGGGTTTTCCCCTAACGACTATATCGGCGAAAAACAGCCCAGTTGTAGGGGTTTGTTCGGGTTGAGATGGCTGGGATATCACAGGTGTAGGGGAGATTTCCTGTGTTAGCCCCCTTTGTGTAGGTAAAATCACACCCAAAAAGAAGATCACAACTAGGAACTGACGGGAGCCAGATCTGCTATTACCTTTGGGAAACAAACTCACCATCATCTTTAATCAACTAATATTGCCAGTAAATAAATTTACCCTTATTCACCTCAGATTCTGGGGTACTCCCGCCATAATCAATGATTTTAAATTACTTATGTTTTTGAGATGATAAAAAATGTGACACTGGTGTATTTGTCAAATATATCTGATTTTTCTGACAATAGCCAGAGCGATCGCCTGACATTCAATAGTGATTTTTATCTCTCTCAAGTATGAAATTAACTTACTACTGCTTCTATACTGTGAGGTACAGAATAATAAACGTATCTAACAATACCTAACTATGACCCAGATATGTTGTCTTAATCCCGAATGTGATAACCCCTCAGTTACTGAAGATACGAAATTTTGCCCTAGCTGCGGGACTCACTTGGTAGTATTGAGAAACCGCTATCAACCACTTAAACCTTTAGGTGGAGGAGGATTTGCCAAAACTTATTTAGCGGTAGATATTGACAAATTAAACTCAGAGTGCGTTATTAAACAACTTGCGCCCCAAACCCAAGGTACAGCAGGTTTACAAAAAGCCACAGCATTATTTTTACAAGAAGCGCAGCAATTACAACAGCTTGGTGAACATCCTCAAATACCAGCTTTACTAGCATACTTCGCGGAGGATAACCGCTTGTATTTAATACAGCAGTTTATAGAAGGGGAAAATTTACTTACAGAATTAGCCAACCAGGGTATATTCAATGAGGCGAAAATCCGCAAGTTATTACAGGATTTATTACCAGTTCTGCAAGTAATTCATAGCCAAGGCATTATACACCGGGATATTAAACCAGAAAATATCATGCGTCGTCGCAGTGACGGTAAGCTGATATTAATTGACTTTGGCGCATCCAAGCAACTCCAGGGAACAGTAAAAACCGGGACAAACATCGGGACTTTTGGCTATTCTGCTGTAGAACAAATGCAAGATGGTACAGTATATCCAGCCAGTGATTTATATAGTATTGGTGCAACTTGTTTTCATTTGTTAACAGGGATTCATCCTTGGGAATTATGGCGGGAGGATGGTTATGGATGGGTGAAACAATGGCGTAACTATGTCAAGCAAGCAGTAACTCTAGAATTAGGGCAAATTCTAGATAAGTTATTACATAAAGATGCACAATTTCGTTATCATTCTGCTGAGGAAGTTTTACAAGATTTAAATTTGGTCAAAATACCTCCAACGGTAGCTGTAGAAAATCCACAAGTACCCCTACCCACACAAATAATCAAACCATCTCCCCCGCGGGGTTGGTTACAAATTGCGGGTTTAGTTTTGGGAGGGTTTCTGATAGTTTTACTAGGGGAAAGTATATTTAGAAATAGTCCCACCCCAACACCAGAACCGATTGCAATACAAGAAACTCAACCCATAGTAAAACCTAAACTAATATCATCTGTCGGTATGGACTATAGGAAACTACAAGATTTACTCGCTGCGGGAAGGTGGAAAGAAGCAAATGACGAAACAGTGAGAGTTATGTTAGTGGTAGCAAAGCGGCAAAAAGAGGGTGTATTAGATGCTCAAAGTGTTGATAATTTACCCTGTAAAGACCTGAAGACTATTGATAAATTGTGGGTAAAATACAGCAGGGTAAGGTTTGGTTTTTCTGTGCAAAAGCAAATTTATCAAAGTTTGGGGGGAACAAGAAATTTCAACAGAAACATTACAGAAGCTTTTGGAGACAAAATAGCATGGAGGAAAGAAGAAAAATGGAAAAGTTATAGTGAGCTTACTTTTGATAAAATAGCGCCACCAGGACATCTTCCATCTGATAGGTCACCAGGAGGCTTTCGTTGGGGATTGACGAGAGGTGTTCTTTTTGACCGTATGGAGACTTGTAAGATTTAAATATCAATTGGTTTCCAGCAAAGTCGCACAGACGCGAAGGAAAAGAGAATACCCAGAGCGATCGCCCAACAGCAAATATTGATTTTTTTCATTCTGCCATATCTCTTGAAGTATGAAATTAAATCTCCTATAATACGCGCCCTTTTCAGATGGGGAGAATTCTTATTGCTGAGGTTTGACAAAGAAAGTCAAATATGGGGGGTTTATGTCTCAGGACTTACGCAACTGGCACAAATAGGGAGCGGAGGGAGCCGCGCCACGGGACAATTTCAATTAAACCAAGCACATAGGAATACTTGGGCGTTTGAGTTGCTGTATTAAATAATTAGACAGCAAATTATGCTTGATT